>NZ_JBFUFQ010000311.1:0-5499 GCF_056403355.1 Rhizobacter sp. P2_H3
GCACGGCGGTGTCCCGGCTGCGCGCCGCCGGTGCCGCGCTGATCGGCCACACGAACCTGACCGAATTCGCGTTCTCCGGCGTCGGCATCAACCCGCACCATGGCACGCCGCTGAATGCAGCCACCGCCGCGCTCGACCCGCAAGCGCGCATCCCGGGCGGCTCGACCGCAGGCGGCGCGACCTCGGTCGCCAGCGGCGCCGCCTGGGCCGCGCTCGGCTCCGACACCGGCGGCTCGATCCGCATTCCCGCCGCCCTGCAAGGCCTGGTCGGGTTCAAGAACACCGCACGCCTGACGCCACTCGACGGCGCGATCCCGTTGTCGACCTCGCTCGACACCGCCTGCGCGATCACCCGCTCGGTGCGCGATGCGGTGCTGCTGCACGAACTGCTGTCGGCGCGCCGCGTGACGCTGGCGCAGCGCCCGGCCTCCGCACTGACGCTGGCGGTGCCCGGCGGCGCCTTCCTCGACGGCCTGGACGCTGCGGTGGCCTCGGCCTTCGAGCGCAGCCTCGCCACGCTGCGCCGTGCGGGCGCCCGCCTGCAGGAGATCACGCTGACCGAAGTCGACGAGCTGGCTGCCATCAACGCCGCCGGTGGCCTGCCGGCGGCCGAGAGCTGGACCTGGCACCGCACGCTGCTCGGCACACGCGAAGCCGACTACGACCCGCGCGTCGCGCTGCGCATCCGCCGCGGCGAGCGCATGAGCGCGGCCGACTACATCGCGCTGCTGCAGGCCCGCGCAGGCTGGATCGCCCGCATGACGCCGCGCCTCGCGCCGTTCGATGCGCTGCTGAGCCCCACCGTGCCGATGGTCGCGCCCCTCGTGTCCGACCTGGCCGGCGACGACGCCTTCTTCTCGACCAACGCGCGCCTGCTGCGGAACCCGTCGGTCGTCAACATGCTCGACGGCTGCGCGCTCTCGCTGCCCTGCCACCGCACCGGCGAGATGCCGGTCGGCCTGATGGTGTGGAGCAGCGCGCTGCGCGACGACACCGTGCTCGACGTCTCGCTCGCGATCGAGCGCACGCTGTCCGACGCGGAGGCCGCCTGATGCGCGTCGCCGTGATCGGCGCCGGCATCGTCGGCGTCACGTCCGCGTACGAACTGGCCGCCGACGGCCACGACGTGACGGTGTTCGAACGCCGCGGCAGCGTGGCCGCGGAAACCAGCTTCGCGAACGCCGGCGTGATCGCGCCCGGCTACGTGACGCCGTGGGCCGCCCCGGGCATGCCGGGCAAGGTGCTGCGCCACCTGTTCAGCAAGCACTCGCCGGTGCGCGTGAACCCGACGCTCGACCTGGCGACGCTCGGCTGGATGTGGCGCTGGTGGCGCGCCAGCAGCCTGCACAGCTTCCGCGCGAACCGCTCGCGCATGCAGCGCCTCGCGCTGTTCAGCCGCGACCGCCTGCACAAGCTGACCGCCACGCTGCAGCTCGAGTACGAGCGCACCGACGGCTACCTGGTGCTGTGGCGCACGGCGCGCGACGCGGCCCATGCGCAGGCCGGCATCGCGATGCTGCACGACCTGGGCATCCGCTTCGAGACGCTCGATGCGGCGCAATGCCGGCGCGTCGAACCCGGGCTGAACCCCGACACCCCGCTGCACGGCGGCCTCTACCTGCCGAACGACGAGGTCGGCAACTGCCGCCAGTTCGCCGGGCTGATGCGCGCCGAGGCGCAGCGCCTGGGCGCGCGCTTCAACTTCCACTCCACCGTCAGCCGCATCGAACCCGGCCTGCGGCCGCAGCTCACGCACCTGCAGCTGTCGGCCGACGAATCGACGCTCGCGACACCGAGCAGCGACAGCGGCCGCCGCAGCGCGCCACCGGCGATCGCCGAACCGCAGACGCAGACCTTCGACGCGATCGTCGTCTGCGCCGCGATGGGCGCACCGCAGCTGCTGACGCCGCACGGGCTGCGCCTGCCGCTCGCGCCGGTCTACGGCTACTCGGTGACGGCGCCGCTGCGCCACCACGAGGCGCACCCCGACGTCGGCCCACGCTCGGCGCTGATGGACGAGCGGTACAAGGTCGCCGTGAGCCGCATGGGCTCACGCGTGCGGGTGGCCGGCAGCGCCGAGCTGGGCGGCTCTGCGCAGGCGATGAACAAGGGCTCGCTCGACACCTTGTACAAGGTGCTGAACGACTGGTTCCCGGGCGCGGCGCGCATGAGCCAGGCGCAGCGCTGGAAAGGCGCGCGGCCGATGCTGCCGGACGGCCCACCGGTGCTGGGCGCGAGCGGGCTGGCCGGCATCTGGCTGAACCTGGGCCATGGCTCCAGCGGCTGGGCGCTCGCCTGCGGCTCGGCACGCGTGCTGGCCGACCAGCTCGCGCAGCGCGCGCCGGCGATCGACATCGACGGCCTGGGCATCGAGCGCCTGCGGCGCTGAGTGAACGCGATGCTGCAGCGGATCCATGCCGGAACCCCTGCCTGGCCGCTGCACGGGCTGGCACGCACGCGGGAGATCGAGGCCACGGCGCTGCAGGCGGTGCCGCCGTTCATGCTGATGCAGCGCGCCGGCGATGCCGTGGCGCGCCTCGCCCGGGCGCTCGCGCCGCACACGCGGCGTGCCTGGGTGGCGATCGGGCCGGGCAACAACGGCGGCGACGGCCTGGTGGCCGCCATCGCGCTGCGCCGCACCGGCATCGAGACCTTCGTGACGCTGGCGGGCGATCCATCACGGCTGCGCGGCGACGCGAAGCAGGCCCATGCGCTGGCGCTCGCCGCAGACCTGCAGTGGGTCGAGCAGCCGCCCCTCGGTTTCGGCCGCGCCGGTGACATTGCGCTCGACGCCTTGCTCGGCATCGGTGCGAGCCGCGCCCCCGAAGGTGCGCTGGCGGCGCTGATCGACCGGCTCAACGCCCTCGCCTGCCCGGTGCTCGCGATCGACGTGCCGTCGGGCCTCGATGCCGACACCGGCCAGCCGCATGGCGATGCCTGCGTGACGGCCACGCACACGCTGTCGCTGCTGACGCTGAAGCCGGGGCTGTTCACCGGCCAGGGGCGCGACCGCTGCGGCAAGGTCTGGCTCGAAACCCTCGGCGTCGACATCGACCCCGGATCGGTCGACTCCTCACTCGGCGCCGCGCCACCCGCCGCCGGCTGGCAGCGCGCGCATGCGCAGCACAAGGGCAGCTTCGGCGACCTGGTCGTGATCGGTGGCGCACCGGGGATGGCGGGCGCCGCGCTGCTGGCCGCGCGCGCAGGGCATGCGGCCGGCGCAGGCCGCACGTACCTGAGCTGGCTCGACGAGACCGGCCCGGCACTCGACGGCGAGCACCCCGAGCTGATGATCAGGCGGGCGCTGTGGAAAGACGACCTGCTGCGCGAAGCCACCGTGGTCTGCGGCTGTGGCGGTGGGGCCGCGGTGCGTGCCGTGCTGCCACGGGTGATCGGCCAGGCTGCCCGCCTGGTACTCGATGCCGATGCACTGAACGCGATCGCCGCCGACACCGGCCTGCGGCAGTTGCTGATCGCGCGCGGCCGTGGCGGCCGGCCGGCCGTGCTGACGCCACACCCGCTGGAGGCCGCGCGGCTGCTCGGCCGCGACACCGCGAGCGTGCAGGCCGATCGACTGCGCGCTGCGCAGGCACTGGCCGACGAACTGCGGGCCGTCGTGCTGCTGAAGGGCTCGGGCAGCGTGATCGCAGCGCCGGGTGGCGCGCCGATCATCAACCCGACCGGCAACGCCGCATTGGCCACTGCCGGCACCGGCGACGTGCTGGCCGGATGGCTCGGCGGGCGCTGGTCGACGTCGCACGCGGCGTCGATCGATGACGCCCGGCAGGCGGCGAGCGCGGCCGCCTGGCAGCACGGCCAGGCCGCCGACCTGTCACCCACGACGCCGCTGCGAGCGTCGGACCTGATCGCCGCGCTGCACGCGCAACTGCGCCGCGGCTGAGGCCCTCAGCGCCGGCGCGGCGCCTTGGCGGGTGGCTTGCCGCCGCTCTTGCGCGCTGCGGTCTTGGCCGCGCGCACCGGATGTGCCGACCGGCCCTTGGCCGCCTTCGTGCCGGCCTTGGCCGCGCGGTCCGCGCCCTTCACCGACGCCAGCTCGGCCGCCGCGCCGCCGGTCTTGTCGACCACCTTGCGAGGCCGCGCGGGAATGCCGCCCTCATCGCCCTCGTGCACCATGCGGAAGTCGATCTTGCGGCCGTCGAGGTCCACGCGGCTGACCTGCACCCGCACCCGCGCGCCGACCGTGTAGCGCACGCCCGAGCGCTCGCCGCGCAGTTCCTGGCGCGCCTCGTCGAACTTGAAATACTCGCCGCCCAGCTCGGTGATGTGGATCAGCCCTTCGACGTACAGGCCGTCGAGCGTGACGAACAGCCCGAAGCTGGTGACGGCCGTGACGGTGCCGCCATATTCCTCGCCGAGGTGCTCGCGCATGAAGCGGCACTTGAGCCAGGCCTCGACATCGCGCGAGGCCTCGTCGGCGCGGCGTTCGTTCGCGCTGCAATGCGCGCCCGCGACCTCCCAGGTCTCTTCCTCGGTGTGCGAACCGCGCTTCGCCTTCGAGGCCGGTTCGAGCGCGCCGGTCACGATGCTGTAGCGCTTGCCGTGCAGCAAGGCCTTGATCACCCGGTGCACCAGCAGGTCGGGGTAGCGGCGGATCGGGCTCGTGAAGTGCGTGTAGGCCTCGTACGCGAGGCCGAAGTGGCCGCTGTTGATCGGCGTGTAGATCGCCTGCTGCATCGAACGCAGCAGCATCGAGTGGATCTGCATCGCATCCGGCCGGTCCTTCGTTGCCGCGGCGATCGCCTGGAACTCGCCCGGCTTCGGGTCGTCGCTGACGCTCAGGCCCAGGCCCAGCGCCTTCAGGTAGTTCTGCAGCAGCGTCTTCTTCTCGGGCGTCGGGCCCTCGTGCACGCGGTAAAGCGATGGGTGCTTGTGCTGCGCGATGAAATCGGCCGAGCAGACGTTGGCGGCGAGCATCGCCTCCTCGATCAGCTTGTGCGCCTCGGTGCGCGTGCGCGGCACGATCTTCTCGATGCGGCCGTTGTCGTCGCAGACGATCTGCGTCTCGGTGGTCTCGAAATCGACCGCGCCGCGCTTCGAACGCTCCTTCAGCAGCGCGCGGTACACCTCGTGCAGGTGCAGCAGGTGCGGCACGAGATCCTTGCGGCGCGCCGCCTCGGGGCCGCGCGTGTTGCCGAGGATCGCGGCCACCTCGTTGTAGGTGAAGCGCGCGTGCGAGCAGATCACCGCCGGGAAGAACTGGTAGGCGTGGATCTCGCCGCCGGTGGTGATCAGCATGTCGCACACCATCGCGAGGCGGTCCTCGTTCGGGTTCAGCGAGCACAGCCCGTTCGACAGCTTCTCCGGCAGCATCGGGATCACGCGCCGCGGGAAGTACACCGAGGTGGCGCGCTCGTAGGCGTCCTCGTCGATCGGCTCGCCCGGCTTCACGTAGTGGCTCACGTCGGCGATCGCGACGACCAGGCGCCAGCCTTCGAACGCGCCCTTGCCGCGGCCGAGCTTGACCGGCTCGCAGTACAC
>NZ_JBFUFQ010000312.1:0-5475 GCF_056403355.1 Rhizobacter sp. P2_H3
CCGCCAGGGCCGACCGCCCCAGCCGAGCCCCCACCGCATCCCGCCACCCGCCGCGCCGTGCAAGAAGCAACAGAGCGAACAAGGAGCAACCGATATGTCCGGGCTGACAAGGCAGAGAGTGAAGTGGGCCTGGTGGATGCTCACCCCGATGCTGGTCGTGCTGCTGGCCGTCGCCGGCTGGCCGCTCGCACGCACGTTGTGGTTCAGCCTGACCGATGCGTCGCTCGCCCACCTCGACGAATGGAAGTTCATCGGCCTCGAGAACTACACCGGTGAGTACGGCGTGCTGCGCGATCCCGACTGGTGGCGCGCGGTGCTCGTCACCGGTGCGTTCGCGCTGCTGTCGGTCACGCTCGAGACCGCGCTCGGCCTCGGCGTCGCCCTGGTCATCAACCAGCCGTCGCGCCTGCGCACGCTGCTGCGCGCCGCGATGCTCGTGCCGTGGGCCATTCCCACCGTGGTGTCGGCGCGCATCTGGAGCTGGATGCTGCACGACCAGTTCGGCGTCGTGAACCACTACCTGCTCGCGTTCGGGCTCATCGCGGCACCGCTCGCCTGGACCGCCGACCCCACGCTCTCGCTCTTCACCGTCGTGATGGTCGACGTCTGGAAGACCACGCCCTTCATGGCCTTGCTGATCCTCGCCGCGCTGCAGATGGTGCCGCTCGACTGCTACGAGGCCGCCAAGGTCGACGGCGTGCCGACCTGGCGCGTCTTCACCCGCATCACGCTGCCGCTGATCGTGCCCGGCGTCGCCGTCGCCGTCGTGTTCCGCACCCTCGATGCGCTGCGCGTCTTCGACGTCATCTACGTGATGACCTCCAACAGCCGCGCCACCAAGAGCATGTCGATCTACGTGCGCGAACAGCTCATCGACTTCCAGCAGGTCGGCTTCGGCTCGGCCTCGGCCACCGTGCTGTTCTTCATGATCGCGCTCGTCACCATCGTGTACCTCGGCGCCACGCGCCGGCGCGTCGAGGAGGCTTCGTCATGAACGGCCCCAGCATCCACAAGCGCACGCCGGCGATGTCGGCGCTGTACTACGCATCCGCCGCGCTGCTGCTGTTCGTCTCGCTGTTCCCGCTGCTGTACGCGGTCTCCACCTCGCTGAAGCAGGGCACCGCGCTGTTCTCGCCCGAGCTGTGGCCGGCACACGCCACCCTCGTCAACTACGCCAGCCTGTTCCGCGACCAGCCGTTCGCCCGCAACCTGCTGAACTCGGCCTTCGTCGCCGGCGGCGTCGTCGCGCTGTCGCTCGCGCTCAGCCTGCCGGCCGCGTGGGCGCTGTCGCGCGTCAGCTTCCGCGGCCGCGGCACGCTGATGCTGACCGTGCTGTCGGCCTCGATGTTCCCGCAGGTCGCGGTGCTGTCCGGCATGTTCGAGCTGGTGCAGGCCCTCGGCCTGTACGACTCGCTGGGCGCCTTGCTGCTCGCCGACCTGGTCATCACGCTGCCGTTCACCGTGTGGGTGCTCGTCACCTTCATGCGCCAGCTGCCGAAAGAGATCGAAGAGGCCGCGATGATGGACGGCCTCGGCGTCTTCACGCTGATCTTCCGCATCTTCATGCCGCTGCTCTGGCCGGCCATGGTGGCTACCGGGCTGCTCGCCTTCATCGCCGCATGGAACGAGTTCCTGTTCGCGCTGACCTTCACGATCAGCACCGAACAGCGCACCGTGCCGGTCGCGATCGCGCTCGTCAGCGCCGGCAGCGGCTACGAGGCCCCGTGGGGCGCGATCATGGCCGCCTCGGTGATCGTCACCTTGCCACTGATCGGGCTGGTGGTCTATTTTCAACGGCAGATCGTGGCCGGCCTGACCGCTGGTTCCGTCAAAGGTTGACTCCCCTTCTTGAACGACACGACCATGACAACTCCAACCGACTGGTGGGCCGGCGCCTGCATCTACCAGGTCTACCCGCGCAGCTTCCAGGACAGCAACGGCGACGGCGTCGGCGACCTCGCCGGCATCACGCAGCGGCTCGACCACATCGCCTCGCTCGGCGCCGACGCGATCTGGATCTCGCCGTTCTTCCGCTCGCCGATGCGCGACTTCGGCTACGACGTCACCGACTACTGCGACGTCGACCCGATGTTCGGCACGCTGGCCGATTTCGATGCGCTGGTGGCACGTGCCCACGCGCTGAAGATCAAGGTGCTGATCGACCTCGTGATCAGCCACACCTCGAAGGACCACCCGTGGTTCGTCGAGAGCCGCGCGAGCCGCGACAACCCGAAGGCCGACTGGTACGTGTGGGTCGATCCGCAGCCCGACGGCTCGCCGCCCAACAACTGGCTGTCGCTGTTCGGCGGCAGCGCCTGGCAGTGGGAGACCAGGCGCCAGCAGTACTTCATGCACAACTTCCTGGCCTCGCAGCCGGACCTGAACTTCCACCACCCGCAGGTGCAGGACGCGGTGCTCGGCRCCGCACAGTTCTGGCTCGAGCGCGGCGTCGACGGCTTCCGGCTCGACACCGTGAACTTCTACTTCCACGACCGGCAGCTGCGCTCCAACCCGCCGCAGCCGGCGGGCCGGTTCGCGGTCGGCGTGCCGCGTGCCAATCCGTACGCCCGGCAGAGCCACCTGTACGACAAGACGCAGCCGGAGAACCTCGCCTTCCTGCAGCGCTTTCGCGCGCTGTGCGACCGCTACCCGGGCATCACCACCATCGGCGAGATCGGCGACGACAACGAGTACGCCACGCTGCGCGCCTACACCACCGGTGCGCGGCTGCACATGGCCTACACCTTCAACCTGATGACCGAACGCCACGAGCCGCGCTACGTGCATGCGGTGCTGGCCGAGATGCTGGCCGAGGCCGGCGACGCCTGGGTGTGCTGGGCGCTGAACAACCACGACGTGGTGCGCGTCGTCACGCGCTGGGCCGGTCTCGGCCCGGCCGAGCGTGTCGCGCCGCTGCTGGTCGGGCTGCTCGGCTCGCTGCGCGGCTCGATCTGCCTGTACCAGGGCGAGGAGCTGGGGCTGGCCGAGGCGGTGATCCCGTTCGAGCAGATCCAGGACCCGTACGGCAAGGAGATGTGGCCCGAGTTCGTCGGCCGCGACGGTTGCCGCACGCCGATGCCGTGGTCGGCCGCGGCGCCGAATGCCGGCTTCACGACCGGCGCGCCGTGGCTGCCGGTGCCGGACGGCCAGCGCCGGCGCGCGGTCGATGCGCAGGCGCCGCAGCCGGTGTCGGTGCTGAACCGCTACCGCGCCTTCCTGAACTGGCGCGCGACGCAGCCGGCGCTGCGCCAGGGCGCGATGGCGCTGCTGCCGGCGCACGACCAGGTGGTCGCGTTCACGCGCGGGGAGGGCGCCGATCAGGTGCTCTGCGCCTTCAACCTGTCGGACCGGCCGGCGCGCCTGGCGCACGGACTGCCCGGCGCGTGGGCGGCGGTCGACGGCCACGGCTTCGGCGGCCGCATCGAGGGCGGCGACATCGTGCTGGAGCCGCAGGAAGCCGTGTTCGCCCGGCCATGATTTGAAGGAATCCCCATGTCCCAGATCCAACTCCGCAAGGTCCGCAAGAGCTTCGCCAACGTCGCGATCCTCAACGATGTCGACCTGACCATCGCCCCCGGCGAGTTCTGCGTCTTCATCGGTCCGTCGGGCTGCGGCAAGTCGACGCTGCTGCGGCTGATCGCCGGGCTCGACGACGTGAGCGGCGGCGAGATCGTGATCGACGGCCGCGTCGTCAACGAACTGCCGCCGGCGCAGCGCAACGTCGCGATGGTGTTCCAGAGCTATGCGCTGTACCCGCACATGTCGGTGCACGAGAACATGGCCTTCGGGCTGCGCCACCACAAGATGCCCGAGGCCGAGATCCAGCGCCGCGTCGCCGAGGCGGCTGCGATGCTGAAGCTCGAACCGCTGCTCGAGCGCAAGCCGCGGCAGCTGTCCGGCGGCCAGCGCCAGCGGGTGGCGATCGGCCGCGCGATCGTGCGCCAGCCGAAGGTGTTCCTGTTCGACGAGCCGCTGTCCAACCTCGACGCGGCGCTGCGCATCAACACCCGCGTCGAGATCGCGAGGCTGCACCGCAAGCTGGGCAACGTCAGCATGGTCTACGTGACGCACGACCAGGTCGAGGCGATGACGCTGGCCGACAAGATCGTGCTGCTGCGCCCCGATGCCGCGGCCAAGGGCCTGCTGAGCGTCGCGCAGATCGGCCGCCCGCTCGACCTGTACCACCGGCCGCAGAACCGCTTCGTGGCCGGCTTCATCGGCTCGCCGTCGATGAACTTCCTGCCGGCGGTGGCGGTCTCGGGCGATGCGGCCCGGCTCGCCTGGCGGCTACCGAACGGGCTGGCCGGCGGCGCGGCGGTCGATGCGGCGCGGGTTACCGCCGGCAGCGACCTGACGCTGGGCGTGCGCCCGGAGCACGTGCAGCTCGGCCAGGGGGAGGGCCGCGGCCAGATCACCCACCTGGAGCACCTGGGCGAGTTCAGCTACGCCTATGTCACCTGGCATGACGCCGAACCGCCACTGCTGGCGAAGGTGACTGACGAGTCACTGAAGCTCGGCGACACCGTCAGCTTCGAGTTGCCGGCGACGCAGCTGCATGCCTTCCTGCCGGATGGGGAGGCGCTGGTCCGCACCGCCGTCCACTGAATTCAGCGCGGCCGCAACGCCGCCGGTATCCAAACGTGAAGCCGGTGAAAGGTGGCTTGTACGGAGCCCGGCCGGTGCGCTTCGGTGATGTAATCGGGTGCCGTTCTGGCAGGACCCCGGGTTTCATCGTCCATGCGTGTGGTAGCCGTCATCAATCGCAAGGGAGGCAGTGGCAAGAGCACACTGGCAACCCACCTTGCCGGCTATTGCGCCCGCCAGGGGCTGAAGGTGATGCTCGGCGACGTCGACCGGCAGCAGTCGTCGCTCGCGTGGCTGAAGCGCCGCGCCGAGCAGCCGGTGGCGCAGGGCGCGCCGGTGGTCGGCTGGGCCGTCGACCCGCGCAGCGTGCTGCGCCCGCCCGCCGGCATCAGCCACGTCGTGATCGACACCCCCGGCGGCCTGCGCGACAGCGAGCTGGCCCGTGTCGTGATGTACGCCGACATGATCGTGATGCCGGTGTGCCATTCGCTGTTCGACCGCGAATCCGCGGCCGCCTGCTACGACGAACTGCACACGCTGCCGCGCGTGGCCAGCGGCCGCTGCAAGGTCGCGATGGTCGGCATGCGGCTCGATGCGCGCACCAAGGCCGCCGAGCAGATGGTGGAGTGGGCGGCGCAGGCGAATTTCCCGTACCTCGGCGCGTTGCGCGAGACGCAGGCCTACGTGCGCTGCGTCGAGCAGGGCGCGACGCTGTTCGACCTGCCGCCCGCCAAGGTGGAGGCCGACCTGGCGCAATGGAAGCCGATCCTCGCGTGGGTCGAGAAGGCCTGGCAGGAGGCGGCGAAGGCCGATGTGGTGGCACGCGCTGCGGCGCGCATGACGGCCCCGCAGGGCGCGGTGCCGGCGGCGGCAGCACCGGCCGCCGTGGTG
>NZ_JBFUFQ010000313.1:0-5466 GCF_056403355.1 Rhizobacter sp. P2_H3
GCGACGAGCAGGCGGCCAGCACGGCGAGCATCGCCACGCCCAGCCACGCCCGGCGCGATGGGTACTTCTCAATGCAACGCACGATAGATCTCCTCCGCCAATTCCCTCGAGATTCCGTCGACAGTAACAAGATCGTCAACGCTCGCATGGCCCACGCCACGCACGCCTCCGAAGCGCTGCAAAAGTTTCGCACGTTTCTTCGGCCCCACGCCGGGTATGTCTTCCAGCCGGCTGCCGCCGGTGCGCACGCTGGCGCGGCGCGCCCGCATGCCGGTGATCGCGAAACGGTGCGCCTCGTCGCGGATCTGCGCCACCAGCATCAGTGCCGCCGAATCCTTGCCCAGGTACACCTTCTCGCGGCCGTCGGCGAACACCAGTTCCTCGAGGCCGACCTTGCGGCCCTCGCCCTTCTCGACGCCGACGATCAGCGACAGGTCCAGGCCCAGTTCCTCGAACACCTCGCGCGCCATGCTGACCTGGCCGCGCCCGCCGTCGACCAGCACCAGGTCGGGCATGCGCACGTTCGTCGGCTCGCCGGACTCCCTGTCAGCCAGCGCCGCGGCGATCTTGCTGTAGCGCCGCGTCAGCACCTGGCGCATCGCGGCATAGTCGTCGCCGCCGGTCACGCCCTCGATGTTGTAGCGGCGGTACTGCGCGTTCAGCATCTTGTGGGTCTCGAACACCACGCACGATGCCTGCGTCGACTCGCCGGCGGTGTGGCTGATGTCGAAACACTCGATGCGGAATGTGTCGAGGTTTTCCGGCGACAGGTCCAGCGCCTCGACCAGCGCGCGCGTGCGCGCCTGCTGCGAGCCCTCTTCCGACAGCAGCCGCGCAAGCTTCAGCTGCGCGCCCTGGATGCACATGTCCAGCCAGGCGCGGCGCGCATCGCGCGGCTGGTGCTGCGCGCTCACGCGGGTGCCGCTGTGCTCGGTCAGCGCATCGATCAGCGCCTTGTCGACCACGTGGCTCAGCACCAGCAGCGGCGGCACCTCGCTGTCGAGGTAATGCTGCGCGATGAAGGCCTCCAGCACCTGCACCTCGGGCGATGCGCGCTCGCTCTCCGCGTCTGCGCCGCCTGCGGCGCCGATCTCGGTCGCGTCCTCGACATGCGCCGGGAAGTACGGCCGGTCGCCCAGGTGCCGCCCGCCGCGCACCATCGCGAGGTTGACGCAGGCCCGCCCGCCCTGCACCTTCACCGCGAGGATGTCGGCGTCCTTGGTCGACACGCCGGTGTTGTCCTCGACCGACTGCTGGTGCAGCACCTTCGACAAGGCACCGAGCTGGTTGCGGATCTCGGCCGCCTGCTCGAACTCCAGCGCGTCGGCGTGGGCCATCATCTGCGCCTGCAGGCCGTCCATCACCTCCTGCTGCTGGCCGAGCAGGAAGCGCTCGGCATTGGCCACGTCGCGCGCGTAGTCGTCGGCGGCGATGTAGTCGACGCACGGACCGGAGCAACGCTTGATCTGGTACAGCAGGCAGGGCCGCGTGCGATTGTTGAAGACGGTGTCCTCGCAGGTGCGCAGGTGGAACACCTTCTGCAGCAGCTGGATCGATTCCTTCACCGCCCAGGCGCTCGGGTACGGCCCGAAGTAGCGATGCTTGCGGTCGACCGCGCCGCGGAAGTAGGCCATGCGCGGGAACGCGTGCGAGACGATCTTCAGGTAGGGGTAGCTCTTGTCGTCGCGGAACAGGATGTTGTAGCGCGGGTTGAGCGTCTTGATCAGGTTGTTCTCGAGCAGCAGCGCCTCGGCTTCCGAGCGCACCACCGTCGTCTCCATCCGCACGATCTTGCTGATCATGTGGCCGATGCGCGTGCCGCCGTGGTTCTTCTGGAAGTAGCTCGAGACGCGCTTCTTCAGGTCGCGCGCCTTGCCGACGTAGAGCACCGCATCATTCGCGTCGAAATAGCGGTAGACGCCGGGCAGGCCGGGCAGCGCCAGCACCTCGGCGAGCAGGCGCTCGCGGCCGGGGTCGGCCGGCGGCGCCGGGTCGGTGGGTTCTTCGGGCAACGACGTCGTCTCGTTCATCGGTTGCGATTGTGCCGCTGCCGATAATGGCGCGCATGCCGCACCTGCAATGGGATGTCTTCTGCCGCGTCGTCGACAACTTCGGGGACATCGGCGTGTGCTGGCGGCTCGCCGCCGACCTGGCCGCGCGCGGCGAGCGGGTGCGGCTGTGGGTCGACGACGCACGCGCGCTCGCGTGGATGGCGCCGGGCGGCGCGGCCGGTGTCGAGCTGCAGGCGTGGCCCGAGGCCGAGGACGAGGCCCGGCCGATCGGCGACGTGGTGGTCGAGGCCTTCGGGTGCGAGTTGCCGCCGGCGGTGCTGGTGCGGATTGCCGAAAGAGCGGCCGAAAGAGCGCCGGTGTGGATCAACCTCGAATACCTGAGTGCCGAGGCCTACGTGGAGCGCAGCCACCGCCTGCGCTCGCCGCAGATGCACGGGCCGGCACGCGGCATGAGCAAGTGGTTCTTCTACCCCGGCTTCACGGCCGCCACCGGCGGGCTGCTGCGCGAGCCGGGGCTGATGGCGCAGCGCGAGGCGTTCGACCGCGCGGCGTGGCTCGCAGCCCGGCAGATCGCGCCGCGGCCCGGCGAGCAACTGGCCAGCCTGTTCTGCTACCGCGTGCCGTCAGCCGGGGCCTTGCTCGATGCCCTCGGCCATCGGCCGACGCTGCTGCTGGTGCCCGGCACCGCGCCGCCGCTGCCCGGGCTGCCGGCGTCCATCCGGGTGCTGTCCCTGCCCTACCTCGCGCAGGCCGGTTTCGACCGGCTGCTGTGGGCCTGCGACCTGAATTTCGTGCGCGGCGAGGATTCGCTGGTCCGCGCGCTGTGGGCCGGCCAGCCATTCATCTGGCAGATCTATCCGCAGGACGATGGCGTGCACGCGGCCAAGCTGCAGGCCTTCCTCGACCGCTTCAGCGCCACGCCGGACATCCGCGCGGCGTGGCGGGCCTGGAACGGCCTGCAAGACCCTGCCGGCATCGGGCCTGATCGCGCGTCCTGGCAGGCGCAGTGCCTGAATTGGCGCAAAGCCTTGCTCGCGCAGACCGATCTCGCCGGTCAGTTGCTGTCTTTCGTCGCCGAATCGCTATAAAATCGCCGGCTTTGCGCGTTCTGGGCCATTGAACATTCCGGCGCGCGCTGGCTCAGGCAAAACAGCCCCTACGGAAATCGTTATGAAAATCGCACAGGAAATTCGCGCAGGCAACGTGATCATGCACGACAAGAACCCGATGGTCGTGCTGAAGACCGAATACAGCCGCGGTGGCCGCAATGCCGCCACCGTGCGCATGAAGCTCAAGAGCCTCCTGAACAACTCGGGCACCGAGGTCGTGTTCAAGGCCGACGACAAGATGGACCAGATCATCCTCGACAAGAAGGAGTGCACCTACTCCTACTTCGCCGACCCGATGTACGCGTTCATGGACGCCGAATACAACCAGTTCGAGGTCGAGGCCGAGAACATGGGCGACGCGGTGCAGTACCTCGAAGACGCGATGCCCGTCGAAGTGGTGTTCTACGACGGCAAGGCGATCTCGGTCGAACTGCCGACCAGCCTGGTGCGCGAGATCACCTACACCGAGCCGGCCGTCAAGGGCGACACCTCGGGCAAGGTGCTGAAGCCGGCCAAGCTGGCTACCGGCTTCGAGGTCTCGGTTCCGCTGTTCGTCGAAACCGGCGACAAGATCGAAATCGACACCCGCACGCACGAGTACCGCAAGCGCGTCTGATCCACGCACACTGCCTCCCCGCAAAGGGCACCCTCGGGTGCCCTTTTTGCTACCGTCCGTGACCATGGGTCCTGCCACCGGCTTCGACTTCAGCGCCATCACCTCGCCGTTCCGGATGCAGCCCGGGCTGCGACGGCTCGCGCCGGGCGCGCCGCAGCTGACGCCGTTGCGGCCGGGCGACCCGGTGCTGCGCGAAAAGCTCACGGTGCTGACAGAGTTCGCACCGCAGGCTTTGCTGACAGCCCCCGGTTTCGACGCGGCCCCCGCGCTGGCCGCGCTGTGCGGGCACGCTGCCGCCGAGTGGCCCGCCGCATGGCACCACGAGGCCGGCGCCTGGCACGCCCCCTGGCTCGGCTGGTCGCTCGCGGGCGACGAGCCGCAGGCCGATGGCGACGCCGCGCCCGACATCGGCCGCTGCCTGTCGGCCCTGCCGCGCGAATGGCGGCTGCCGGCGCTGCTGTGCCTCGCGTTCGCCGAAGACTTCGCGGTCATCGACGGCGACAGCGCCCGCATCCCGTGGCTCGCGGTGTGCCTGCCGTCGAACTGGGCACCCGAAGAGAAAGTCGGCCGGCACTTCGCCGAGGTGCACGCCCCGGTCGCCGACAACCTGCTGCTCGTCAACGCCGGCGAGCACCTCGCGCGGCTCGTCACGCAGCCCGATCGCTGGGAGCGCTTCGTCTGGACGATCACGCGGCACCCGCGGCTGCATGCGCACCCGGACCGCGTCGACCCGGCGCCGTGGTCGCCGGCCGCCACGGCCGACGAGCTCGCGGCGCGCGCCTTCTTCCGCACCGAGCACCAGACCTTCATCCCGGTGCCGGGCGTGCGCCAGGCGGTGTTCACGATCCGTGTCAGCGTCACGCCGCTCGCGCAGGCGCTGGCCGACCCTGCGCAGGCGCGCCAGGTGCACGATGCGCTGTCGACGATGAGCCCCGCCGTGCTGGCCTACCGCGGCCTGACCGATGCGCGCGACCGCCTGCTGGACTGGCTCGCGCGCCGCGCAGCATGAACAGCCGCCCGATCGTGCCGGCGGAGCTCGGCTGGTCGCCCGAGGGGCTGCCGTTCTCGCCGCGCCATGGCGATGTCTACCACCCGCTCGCCGGCGCAGCGCAGCAGGCCCTGCACGTCTTCCTCGGCGGCAACCAGCTGCCGCAGCGCTGGCAGGGCCGCACGCGCTTCGTCGTGCTGGAGACCGGCTTCGGCCTCGGCAACAACTTCCTCGCCACCTGGGATGCCTGGCGGCGCGATGCGCAGCGCTGCGACACGCTGGTCTTCGTCTCGACCGAGCTGAACCCGCTGCGCCGCGATGACCTGCAGCACGTCCCGCGCGAGCCGGCATGGGCCGCGCTCGCGCCGCAGCTCGAAGCCGCCTGGCCGCCGCTGACGCCCAACCTGCACCGCCTCTCGTTCGAGGGCGGCCGGGTCCAGCTGCTGCTCGCGCTCGGCGACGCGCGCGACTGGCTGCCCGAACTGGTGGCCGAGGTCGATGCGTTCTACCTCGACGGCTTCGCCCCCGCGCGCAACCCCGATGCCTGGGACAGCCGCCTGCTGAAGACCCTCGGCCGGCTGGCCGCCCCGGGCGCGACGGCCGCCACCTGGAGTTCCGCACGCGCGGTGCGCGACGGGCTGGTGACGGCCGGCTTCGAGGTGGAGCGGACGCCGGGGCGCGGCGGCAAGCGCGACATCACGCTGGCCCGGTTCGCGCCGGCATTCGTGCCGCGGCGTGCGC
>NZ_JBFUFQ010000314.1:0-5429 GCF_056403355.1 Rhizobacter sp. P2_H3
CGGCACCAGCTCTTCGGTCACGGTCACCATCAAGGGCGCCAACGACGCTGCCGTCATCTCCGGCGCAACCGCCGGCTCCGTCACCGAAGACACCGCCGTCAACGCCTCCGGCAGCCTGACCACCGGCGGCACCCTGTCCGTCGCCGACATCGACAACGGCCAGGCCGTGTTCCAGGCCCAGCCGGCCACCGCCGGCACCTACGGCACCTTCACGCTGACCTCGGCCGGCGTGTGGACCTACGCAGCCTCCAACAACAACGCCGCGATCCAGACGCTGCGTGCCGATCAGTCGCTGACCGAGACCTTCACCGTCAAGAGCGCCGACGGAACCTCATCGAGCGTCACCGTCACGATCAACGGCACGAACGACGCCGCGATCATCGGCGGCACGTCGACCGGCAACGTCGTCGAGGCCGGAGGCCTCAACAACGCCACCGCCGGCACGCCGACCGCTTCGGGCTCGCTGACCATCGCCGATGTCGATTCGGGCCAGGCCTCGTTCGCCACGCCGGCCAGCCTCGCGGGGACCTACGGCACATTCACGTTCAACACGTCGACCGGTGCCTGGACCTATGCACTCGACAACTCGAAGCCCGCCACGCAGGCCCTGACCGCCGGCCAGCCGGTGCACGACACGCTGACCGTCACCAGCCTCGACGGCAGTGCCACCAAGCAGATCGACGTCACCGTCACCGGTGCCAACGACACCGCCGTGATCACTGGCACCGCCACCGGCAGCGTGACCGAAGCAGGCGGTGTCAACAACGCCACCGCGGGTACTCCGAACGCCTCCGGCACGCTGACCGCGACCGACCCCGATGCCAGCCAGTCCCTGTTCGCCACGCCTTCCAGTCTCAGCGGCCTCTACGGCAACTTCACCTTCAACCCGTCGACCGGCGCCTGGACCTACGCACTCGACAACAGCAAGGCGGTCACGCAGGCGCTGACCGCCAACCAGATCGTCCACGACACCCTGACCGTCACCAGCTTCGACGGAACCGCGACGAAGCTGATCGACGTCACCGTCACCGGCACCAACGACGCCCCGGTCGCCAGCAACGACAGCGGCACCGTCACCGCCGCCGGCACGCTGACCGTGGCGACCGCCGCCGGCGTGATCCTGGCCAGCGGCGGCAGCGGCGCCGACACCGACGTCGAAGGCGACGCCTTGACCGTCAGCCTGGCCGGTGCCGGCACCGGCACGCCAGCCACGACGGTCGCCCCCGCAGGATCGAGCATCACCGGCACCTACGGCACGCTGACGCTCAAGTCCGACGGCAGCTACTCCTATGTCGCCAACAATGCGGATGCGGTCGCCACCGGCGCCTTCGTCACCGACGTGTTCACCTACCAGGTGAAGGACCCGAGCGGCGGCACGTCGAACGCGACGCTGACCATCCAGGTCGCCGGGCAGGCCGACACCCTCACCGCCGTCACGCCGACCACGACGGTGATCACCAACACCCAAGGCCTGAACGGCGAGTACTACGGCTACAACGACAGCACCGTCAACGGCAACCGCCGCCACAGCGACGACGCCAGCGTCGGCAACCTCGACCGCGTGTCCGACTTCAACACGCTGGTCAACGCGCGCAACGCGGCGATGGGCGGCAGCAACAACATCCTCGGCACCTCGACGGCCGCCGTCACCGGCACCGTCGACGCCCGCTTCGTCGCCAAGACCATCGACTACGGCAGCGCACCCGACGTCAGCAACTCGCTCGGCTCGAACAGGAACGTCGCGGCCGGCGGATCCACCGCGCCCCTGACCGACAACAACAGCTCGCTGTACAAGTTCCTGCACCGCACCGCCGGCAGCGATGCCGGATCGCTGAGCATCGAGACCGGCACCGGCGCCGGCAGCGTCGGCGGCAGCGGCCCGACCAGYGGCCTGGGCACCACCACCGACGCAGGCGTGCGCCTGACCGGCGAGGTGTACATGGCCGCCGGCACCTACGACATCCGCGTCACCGCGGACGACGGCTTCCGCCTGATGCTGGACGGACACCAGGTCGCGGTCTACGACGACATCCAGTCGCCGACCACCCGCGTCTACACCGGCGTGCCGATCACCGGCGGGCTGACGGCGCTGGAGCTGCTGTACTGGGAGCAAGGCGGCAACGCCGTGCTGAAGATCGAGATCAAGGCCACCGGCTCGGCAGACACGACCTACCAGACGCTGGGCACGAGCAACTTCGCGATGTTCAGCGACGCGAATGCGCCGACGCTCTCGGACACGCAGGACATCGTGATGAGCGGCGGCCAGTACGTGATCCGCACCGGCTCCACGCTGGACGGCGGTGTCGGCAACGACACGCTGACCGGCAGCGCCGCCCGCGACAAGCTGATCGGCGGGGCCGGCAACGACGCGCTGAACGGCGGCGACGGCGCCGACACGCTGATCGGCGGCAAGGGCAACGACACGCTGGCCGGCGGCACGGGCCATGACGTCTTCCAGTGGAAGTTCGCCGACCAGGGCACGACCGCGGCACCGGCGCGCGACGTCATCACCGATTTCGACAACACCGCCAACTCGGGCGACGTGCTGGACCTGCGCGACCTGCTGGTCGGCGAGCTGCACACGGCCAACACGGTGACGACGGCTGCCTCCATCGGCACCAACAACGCGACGGCGATCACGGTCGACCACGGCAACCTGAACAACTACCTGCACTTCTCGGTGGTGGGCGGCAACACGGTGGTCGAGGTCAGCACCGGCGGCGGCTTCACCAACGGCACCTACAACGCGGCGGCGGTGAACCAGGTGATCACGCTGAACGGCGTCAACCTGGTGAGCACCTTCACCACCGACAACCAGGTGCTGGACGACCTGCTGAAGCGCGGCAAGCTGGTGGTGGATTGATGGCGGGCGGGGCCCGCGCCCGCTTCAACTGTTTTCGCTGATCCAGGGCCCGGTGGCCCCGTCGATGCCGCAGTCCCACAGGCGCTGCGCATCGGCGGCGTTGCTCACGCCCTCGGCGTACACCTGCAACGACAGCCCGTGCAGCAGCGTCACCGTGCCGCGCACGAAGGCGGCGCGGTTCTCGTCGCTGCCCACGCCCTGCACGATGGCCGCGTCGAGCTTCACGTAGTCGAGCCCGGCCTCGAACAGCCGCGGGATCTTGCCCAGCCGCTCGCCGGCATGCTCCAGCCCGAGCCGGATGCCGGTCGGGCGCAGCTGCCGGCCGAGCTCCTGCAGCAGCCCGAAGTGCTCGACGGCCGCGTTCTCGGCCACCTCGAGCCAGATCAGCCGCGCCACCTGCGGCGCATTCCACAGCAGCGCGCGCAGCCGTGCCGAGAAGCCGCTGTCGGCCAGCGACGACGGCGACAGGTTCACGCAGCGCGGCTTGCCGTCGCGCGCCGCATCGCGCAGCGCGAGCGCGAGCGCGCATTCGTCGATGTCGACCGTGAGCCGGCTGCGGATCGCCAGCGGCAGCCAGCGCGCGGCCGGCTCGTACACGCCGTTCGGCTCCAGCTGCAGGCGCAACGGGCATTCGAGGTGGATCAGGTCTTTGCGCACGTTGACCAGCGGGAAGCTGACCAGGTGGGCGCGCTGCTGGCCGATCGCGTCGCGGATGCGCTGGCGCCAGGCGCCCTCGCCCAGCATCGCGACGGCGACACTGCCCTCTCCGCCCAGTTCCACTGCGAACGGCCCGCGGCTCTCGGCGCGCGCCAGCGCGGCATCGGCCTCGCTCATCACCTGCGCCATCGTCATCTCGCGGCGCAGCTCGAGCGCGCCGACGCTGACGCCGGCCTCGGCACTGAGGTTCGGCAGCACCAGGCTCAGCGCATCGGCCAGCGCCTGCGCGGTCTCGCGCGCCATGCCGGCCACCGGCAGGCACAGCGCGAAGTCCGAGCCGTTCAGGCGGCCGATGAAGCAGCCCTTCACCCGATCGCCGTACGGCCGCAGCGCCTGGGCCACGGTGGTGATCATCCGGTCGGTCTCGGCATGGCCGAGGGTCCGGTTCAACCCGGCCAGGTCGAGCACGCGCAGCAGCACCAGGCCGCCCTCGGCCGCGCCGTCCTCGCGCTGCAGCATCACGGCCAGCTGGCCGAGGAAATGCGCCCGGTTCGACAGGCCGGTCAGCCGGTCGCAGTTGGCCTGCTGGCGCAGCCCTTCCAGCTGCTCGGCCTGCGCCTGGAACGTGATGCGCAGGCGCCCCACCATCGTGTTCATCGCCTGCGTCACGCGGCGCAGCTCCGGCACGCCGGGCTCGGGCACCGTGGTGAACTCGCCGCGCACCAGCGCCTGCGCCTGGTCGACCACCGAATCGAGCGGCCGCCGGATGCGCCGGATCATCAGCGTGCCGGCACCGCCCGCCAGCAGCCCGACCAGGCCGAGCGCCAGCGCCGACCACAGGCTGCTGCGCCACAGCTCGTCGTGCGCATAGCCGCTCTGGCTGATCAACTCGACGCGGCCGAGCGCGCGCCAGCCATCCGACACCTGCGCCACGCCCTGCGGGGCGGAGATCGGCACCAGCCGCGCGAACCAGCCCGGCGCCTCGCGCGGGGCGCCGGAGGCCTCGCGCTGGAAGGCCACGCTGCCGTCGCTCGCGACGAAGCGGATGCGGCTGTAGTAGCCGCTGTCGAACTGCGCGGCCAGCAGCAGGTTCATCAGTTCCTTGTCGCCATGCTGCTGCGACAGCGCGAGCGCCAGTGCCGTCGCGTTGTCGGCGTTCTTCAYGCCCAGCTGGGTCTGCAGGTAGCCGCGCGCCGATTCGACCGCGACGGTCACGCTGCCGGCAAAGGCCAGCAGCACCGTGCCCAGCAGCAACAACCAGATCTGGCGGATCAGCGACATGCTCTCTCCCTCGTTCGTTGACTCATTGGAACCCCTCGGCGCGGGCCTTCGCAAGCACTTCGCGCCAGCGCGACAGGCGCACCGACGGGTCGCCGGCCGCCTGCGGGCCGACGCCCTGCCACAGGCCGTCGCTGTTGAAGCTGAAGACGGGGGTCAGGTCCGGCCGCCGCGACGCCGGCCGCACCTCGGTGATCAGGTTGTCGAGAATCAGCGGCTCGGCGTCCGGCGTGGCATACCAGGCGAGCACCATGTGCGCCTGCACCACGCCGTTCGGCCCGCCGATCTGCGCCCGCACGTAGACGAGCCGCAGCTTGGCGATCGGCACGCCGAGCGCCAGCAGGCTGAAGTACTTCGCGATCGCGTAGTCCTCGCAGTCGCCGGCACCCTTGCCCAGCGTCTCGAGCGGGCTGGCCCAGTAGTCGACCTGGCCCCAGACCTCGGTGTCGTCGCGAAACAGCACACGGCGGTTGAAGAACTCGTTGATCGTCTGCAGCCTGGCCGGCTCGTCCAGCCCCTGGGCGGCGGCCAGCACCGGCTGCAGCGCGCGCACGCCGTCGACGGCGCGGGGCGAGATGCGCTGCGCGGCGGCCAGCATGCGGTCGGCGTCCCAGGCGCCCGAGGGCACGCC
>NZ_JBFUFQ010000315.1:0-5393 GCF_056403355.1 Rhizobacter sp. P2_H3
CGCGCGGAAGTTGGGCCCGCCGGTCCAGCCGGCTTCCAGCAGCAGGCGCCAGGTGGCCGGCGTCGCCTGCAGCACGGTCGCGCCGCTGGCCGCCAGCGCCGCCGAGAGCGCAATGCCGTCGGCCGCCGTCTCGCGCGAGCACAGCTCGACGCGCGCGCCCACCAGCCACGGCAGGTACAGCTCCAACCCGGCGATGTCGAACGAGACGGTCGTCACGGCCGCCAGCACGTCACCGGCCGCCAGCCCCGGCTCGCGCCGCATCGAATGCAGGAAGTTCGCGAGCGCGCCGTGCGGCACCACCACGCCCTTCGGCCGGCCGGTGGAGCCGGAGGTGTAGATCACGTAGGCCGGGTCGTCCGGTGCCGGCGCGCCCGCGAGGTTGTCCTCGCTGCCTGCGCCCAGCGCGACCGCATCGGCCAGCACGTCCAGCAATTGCACGCCGGGCGGCAGCGCGATGCCGTCGGCCGCATCGCCGCCGGCCACCAGCACGCGCGCGCCGCTGTCCTCCAGCATGTAGGCGAGCCGCTCGGCCGGGAAGCCGGGGTCCAGCGGCACGTAGGCGCCGCCGGCCTTCTGCACGCCGAGCAAGGCCACCACCAGCGCCAGCGAGCGCTGCAGGCACACGCCGACCAGCTGCCCCGGGCCGACGCCCATCGCGCGCAGCCGGTTGGCGACGCGGTTCGCGCGCGCATTCAGCGCCGCGTAGGTGAGCGAGGCGCCCTCGTAGCGCACCGCCTCGGCCTCGGGGCTGCGCGCGACCTGGGCCTCGAACAGGCGTGGGTAGACATCATTGGCATGCGCGGCGGCGGTGCCGTTCATCTCGACCCGCAGCCAGCGCTGCTCGTCGGCGGTGAGCATCGGCAGCTTCGCGAGCATCGTGGCGGGTGCTTCCATCAGCGATTCGAGCAGCATCCGATAGTGCCCCGCCATGCGCCGGATCGTCGGCTCGTCGTACAGCTCGGTCGAGTACTCGAACAGCACGCTGCCGCTGACGGCCGCCTCGATGTACAGCCCCAGCTCGAACGGCGCCGCAGCGCGGTCGATCGCGACCGGCTCCCATTGCAGCCCGGGGAACTCGATGCCGGTCATCGGCGCGTTCTGCAGCGTGAACAGCACCTGGGCAAGCGGCGGCAGTGCCGGGCCGCGCATCGGCCGCAGTTCCTCGACCAGCTTCGCGAACGGCAGCTCCTGGTGCGCATACGCCTCCAGCGCGGTGCTGCGCACGCTCGCCAGCAGGTCGGCGAACGCGGTGTCGTCGCCGCAGCGGCTGCGCAGCACCAGCGTGTTGATGAAGCCGCCGACCAGCCCTTCCACCTCGCGCTGCTCGCGGTTGGCGATCGGCACCGCCACCGCGATGTCGGCCTGCCCGCTGTAGCGGTGCAGCAGCGTCACGTACGCGGCGAACAGCGTCATGAACAGCGTGCAGCCATGCCCGCGGCTGAAGGCCTCGAGCGATTCGATCAGCGCGGGGGGCAGCACGTCGGCATGCCAGGCGGCGCGGTCCGACAGGATCGTCGGCCGCGGGTGGTCGGTCGGCAGCAGCAACGGCGCCACGCCGTCGAGCTGGCGGCGCCAGTAGCCGAGTTGCGTTTCCAGCAGCTCGCCCTGGAAGCGCTCGCGCTGCCACACCGCCACGTCGCGGTACTGCACCGCGAGCGGCTGCCACGCCGGCGCGGCGCCGCGGCGGAACGCCGCATAGGCCTCGGCCAGCTCGCGGCCCAGCACGCCGTACGACCACTGGTCGCCGGCGACGTGGTGCATCGCGAGCAGCAGCAGGTGCTCGTCGTCGGCGACCTGGACCAGCAGCGTGCGGAAGACCGGTCCGCGGTTCAGGTCGAAGTAGGCGCGCGCGGTGTCGGTGGCCAGCGCGATCGCGGCCTCCTCGGCCTGCCGGCCCTGCGCGCGCAGGTCGTGGAAGGGCAGCGCGAACGGCTGATGCGGCTGCACCGTCTGCATCGGCCGGCCGTCGATCATCGCGAAGGTGGTGTGCAGCGTCTCGTGGCGCTGCACCAGCGCGTCGAGTGCCCGCTCCAGCGCGGCGCGATCGAGCACGCCGTGCAGGCGCAGCGCGACCGGCATGTTGTAGGCCGAGCTCTCCGGCGCCAGCTCGTGCAGCAGCCACATGCGCTCCTGCGCGAACGACAGCGGGCTCGGGCCGTCGCCGGCCAGCCGCGTGATCGCCGCGCTCGCTGCGGCCGGCGCACGGCCGGCCTCGATCGCCCGCGCCAGCTCGTGCAGCACCGGGTGCTCGAACACCGCACGCAGCACGAAGCCGCGGTCCAGCGCCTGGCGGATGCGCGCCGTCACCTGGGTCGCGAGCAGCGAGTGGCCGCCGAGCTCGAAGAAGTTGTCGTGGCGGCCGACCTCCTGACCCACATCACCCAGGCCCAGCACGTCGCGCCAGATCGCCGCCAGGCCCTGCTCGGTCTCGCCCTGCGGCGGCTCGACGCGCCGCGCGGCCGTCGCAGCCAGCCCTGCCGGCGCCGGCAGGGCCTGGCGGTCGACCTTGCCGTTGCCCGTCAGCGGCAGCGTCGGCAGCACGACGAATGCGGCCGGCACCATGTAGTCGGGCAGCCGCTCGCGCAGCGCCTGCTTCAGCGCGTCGACATCGGCGCTGCCGGCCAGGTAGGCGACGAGCCGCTGGTCGCCGGGCACGTCCTCGCGCGCCAGCACCGCGCTCTCGCGCACGCCCGGCTGCTGCGCCAGCAATGCCTCGATCTCGCCCAGCTCGATGCGGAAGCCGCGGATCTTCACCTGGTGGTCGATGCGGCCGAGGTACTCCAGCTCCAGCGCGCCATCGGTCCGCGGGCGCCAGCGTGCCAGGTCGCCGCTGCGGTACAGCCGCTCGCCGGGGCGGAACGGGTCGTCGATGAAGCGTGCCGCCGTCAGCTCCTGCCTGTTCAGGTAGCCGAGCGCGAGGCCCGGCCCGCCGACGAACATCTCGCCGGTGACGCCGATCGGCACCGGCTGCAGCAGCGCGTCGAGCAGCAGCACGCGCAGGTCGGGGATCGGCACGCCGATCACGCTGCCGGCGCGTGCGTCCACGTCGGCGCGCGTGATCGGCCGGTACGTCACGTGCACGCAGGTCTCGGTGATGCCGTACATGTTGACGAGCCGCGGCTGCGCATCGCCATGGCGCTCGAACCACGGCCGCAGCGCCTGCAGCTCCAGCGCCTCGCCGCCGAACACCACCTCGCGCAGCGCGGTGCGCCGCGGGGCGCCGCTGTCGACGTCAGCCTGCACCAGCTGGCGGAAGGCAGAAGGCGTCTGGTTCAGCACCGTCACGCGTTCGTCGTGCAGCAGCTGCAGGAAGGCCTCCGGCGAGCGGCTCACCGCCTGCGGCACGACCACCAGGCAGCCGCCGTGCGCCAGCGCCCCCCACAGCTCCCACACCGAGAAGTCGAACGCGACCGAATGGAACAGCGTCCACACGTCCTGCGGGCCGAAGCGGAACCAGCCGTCGGTGGCGCTGAACAGCCGGTCGACCGCGCGGTGCGTCAGCAGCGTGCCCTTCGGCTGGCCGGTGGAACCGGAGGTGTAGATCACGTAGATCAGGTCGTCGGCGCTGACGGGGCTCGCCGGGTTCTCCACGGGCGCCTCGGCCAGCGACGCGTCGTCGAGGCACAGCGTCGCACCGGCGTGCGGCGGCAGCCGCGCGAGCAGCGCCGACTGCGTCAGCATCACCGGCGCCTGTGCGTCGCCGAGCATGAAGGCCACGCGCTCGGCCGGGTAAGACAGGTCGATCGGCAGATAGGCGCCGCCCGCCTTCAGGATGCCCAGCAGCCCGGCCACCAGCTCGATCGAGCGTTCGGCGCACAGCCCGACGCGCGTCCCCGGCCCGACGCCCAGCGCCTGCAGCCGGTGCGCCACCTGGTTCGCGCGGCGGTTCAGCGCGCCGTACGACAGCGCGGCGCCGTCGCAGCGCAGCGCGGTCGCGTCCGGCGTGGCCGCGGCATGCGCCTCGAAGCGCCGGTGCAGCGGCTGGGCCTGCGCCACCGCGATCGGCTGCGCGGGCGGCAGCACGGGCGGCAACAGAGCGGCGCGCTCCGCGGCATCGAGCAGCGGCAGCCGGCCGATCGGCAGGGCCGGGTCGGCGACGATGCCGTCGAGCAGCACGCGGTAGTGGGCCCACAGCCGCTCGATGCTCGCGCGGTCGAACAGCGCGGGGTTGTACTTGAACGCGCCCGACAGCGCATCGCTGCGGTCGATCAGCCCGAGCCCGAGGTCGAACTGCCCTTCCTGCTGGGTCAGCGCATACGGCGTCACGCGCCAGCCGGCGAAGTCGACCGGCACGTCGCTCGCGCCGGCAACCAGCAGGTCGTTGAGCTCGCGGAACTGCTCGAAGCGCTGCAGCACGAACATCGTCTCGAACAGCGGCGAGCGGCTCGCATCGCGCACCGGCTGCAGCCGCTCGACCAGCAGCGACAGCGGGTACTCCTGCGCGTCCAGCGCCTCCAGCAGCGTGCCGCGCACCTGCTGCATCAGCGTGCGGAACGGCAGCTCGGCATGCACCCGCGAGCGCAGTGCGACCGGGTTCACGAAATCGCCCAGCACGCGCGCGAACTCCGGCTGCGTGCGGCCGGCGGTCGGCGTGCCGACGATCACGTCCTCGCATCCGGTGTGGCGGTACAGCAGCACCTTGAACGCAGCCAGCAGCAGCACGTACAGCGTCATGCCCTCGTCGCGCGCGAGCTGGTTCAGGCGGGTGGTGGTGGCGGCATCGAGATGGAAATCGAAGCTCGCGCCCTGCCCGCTGCGGCGCGGCGGGCGCGGGCGATCGGGCGGCAGCTCGATCTCGGCGCGCGGCGCGGCGAGCTGGCGGGTCCAGTACGCGGCGAGCTGCGCGCCCTGCGGGCCGGCCAGCATCGCGGCCTGCCAGTCGGTGTAGTCGGCGTACTGCCGCTCGACGCGCGGCAGGCCGGCCGGGGCACCGCCGCCGGCCTCGGCCAGCAGCGCGCGCAGCTCCTCCAGCAGGATCAGCAGCGACCAGCCGTCGATCGCGATGTGGTGCATCGCCAGCAGCAGCACCTGGTCGCCGGGGGCGCGGCGGTACAGCGCCGTGCGCATCACCGGGCCGTGCGCCAGGTCGAACGGGCGGCGGGCGTCGGCGTCGATGAGCCGGTGCAGGGCTGCGTCGTCGAGGCCGGCCACGTCGTGCACCTCGAGCACCGCCGTTCCGGTGCCGGCAATGCACTGGCGCGGCAAGCCGTCGATCACCTCGTACGTGGTGCGCAACACCGCATGGCGGTCGACCAGCGCCTGCAGTGCCTGGCGCAGCGCCGCCTCGTCGACCGGCGACAGCACGCGCAGCGCGAACAACACGTTGTAGGCCGCGCTGTCGGGCTGCTCCTGGTGGACGAACCACAGCGCCTGCTGCGGGTGCGACAGTGGCG
>NZ_JBFUFQ010000316.1:0-5376 GCF_056403355.1 Rhizobacter sp. P2_H3
GCGCCACCTGGCGCGCGGTCGCGGCCGAGACCGCGGCGCGCCTGGGCCGGCACCGCATCGCCGCGTCGGCCGAGTTGCACCTGCCGGGCGGGCGCGTGCTGGAGATGCTGAGCCACCCGATGCCCGACGGCGGCTGGGTCGCCGTCTGCCGCGACCTGAGCGCACGCCGCGCGATGGAGGCACAGCTGCGGCAGGCCCAGCGCATGGAGGTGCTGGGGCAGCTGACCGGCGGCATCGCGCACGACTTCAACAACTTCCTGAGCGCGATCCTCGGCAACCTGGAGCTGCTGCGCCATCGGCTGCTCGGTGACGAGCGGGTCAGCGCGCTGGCCGTGCGCGCGCACAAGGCGGCCGAGTCGGCGGCCGGCCTGTCGCGGCGGCTGCTGGTGTTCGCGCGGCGCCAGCCGCTGGAGGTGGAGTCGGTGTGCGTGGCCGACATGCTGGCCGAGATGCAGGACCTGGTCGAGTACTCGGTCGGGCCGGCGATCGAGGTGCGGATCGACGAAGGCAGCGCAGACGCCGCGCTGTCGGTGCAGGCCGACCGCGGCCAGCTGGAGAACGCGCTGCTGAACCTCGCGCTGAACAGCGCCGCCGCGATGCCGGGCGGCGGCATGCTGACGCTGTCGGTCGCGCACGTCGCGCACAGCGACCGCGTGGTGCCGGCCGGCGAGGCGGTCGTGATCCGCGTGCACGACACCGGCCACGGCATGCCGGCCGAGGTGCAGGCGCGCGTGGCCGAACCGTTCTTCACGACCAAGGCGCCCGGGCAAGGCAGCGGGCTGGGGCTCGCGATCGTCGACGGCTTCATGCGCCAGTGCGGTGGCAGCCTGGTGCTGCACAGCGCCGAGGGCCTCGGCACCACGGCCGAGCTGTGGCTGGCGGCCTCGCACGCCGGTGCGCCGGCCCCGCTGCCGCGCGCGGCGGTGCATGCGCGCGGCGCGGCAGCCCGCGTGCTGYTGGTGGAGGACGACGACAGCGTGCGCGCCACTGCGGCCGCGCTGCTCGACGACCTGGGCGCCAGCGTCACCGCAGTGGCGTCGGAGCACGACGCGCTCGCCTGCATGGTGGCGCACGGCCCGTTCGACCTGCTGCTGTCGGACGTGATGCTCGGCCCGGGCGGCGACGGCATCGCGCTGTGGCACCGCATCGCGCATGACTGGCCGCAGCAGCGCATCGTGCTGAGCTCGGGCCTGCCGCCGGAAGTGCATGCACGGCGCGCCGACTGGCCGGACGCGGCCGCCTTCCTGCCGAAGCCGTTCACGCGCAAGAGCCTGGAGGCGCTGATCGCATGAATCTTCACCGCCTCGACCTCGTCTCGCTGCAGCTGTTCAGCCTGGTCGCGCGCAGCGGCAGCATCAGCCAGGGCGCCGCGCTCGCACACCTCGCGGTGGGCGCGGCCAGCAAGCGCATCACCGACCTGGAGGCGGCTGTCGGCAGCACGCTGCTGGAACGCCATTCCCGCGGCGTCACGCTGACGGCCGCCGGGCAGGCGCTGCAGCAGCATGCGCAGCGCATCCTGAGCGATGTCGACCGGCTGGCGGCCGACCTCTCCGACCACGCGGCCGGGCTGGTCGGCGTGGTGCGGCTGTGGGCCAACACCTCGGCGATCACGCAGTTCCTGCCGCCGGACATCGCCGCCTTCGTCGCGCAGAACCCGGGCATCCGCATCGAGCTGGAAGAGGAAGACAGCAGTGCGGTGGTGCAGGCCGTGCTCGACGGCCGGGCCGACCTGGGCATCTTCGCTGACCGCACCGCCACGCACGGGCTGCACACGATGAACTACCGCGAGGACCGGCTGGTGCTGGTGGTGCCGCGCGGGCATGCGCTGGCGCGCCGGCGCAGCCTGCGCTTCGAGGAGCTGCTGGACTGCGATTTCGTGAGCCTCTCGGAAGGCACCTCGCTGGCGCGCCGGCTGCACACCGAGGCGCAGGCGCTCGGGCGCCAGCTGCGGCTGCGCATCCGCGTGCGCAGCTTCGACGCGATGTGCCGCATGGTGGCCGCCGGCCTCGGCATCGGCGTGCTGCCGCGCGATGCGATCCTGCCGCACCTGCGCTCGATGGACCTGCGGCAGGTCGGCCTCGCGGACGACTGGGCGCGCCGCAAGCTGCTGCTCGGCGTGCGCGATGCGGCCGCCGTGTCGCGCCACGTGCGGCTGCTGATCGACCACCTCGATCCGGGTTGACCCGCGGCCGCTTTCGCGAACCGCGAAAGCTCGCTGCACGCCTTTGCCATTCCCCATCGCCGGGCCGGTTTCGACAATGGCCCGATGAACACACCCTCCCCCGCCCCCGGCGCATTGCACGGCGTGCGCGTCGTCGAGATGGGCCAGCTGATCGCCGGCCCGTTCGCCGGCAAGACGCTCGGTGAATTCGGCGCCGACGTGATCAAGATCGAACCGCCCGGCAGCGGCGACCCGCTGCGCAACTGGCGCCTGCTGAAGGACGGCACCTCCGTGTGGTGGCAGGTGCAGTCGCGCAACAAGCGCTCGATCGCGCTCGACCTGCGCGACGCCGAAGGCCAGGAAATCGCACGCCGGCTGATCGCGCAGGCCGACGTGCTGATCGAGAACTTCCGCCCCGGCACGCTGGAAGGCTGGGGGCTCGGCTACGAGGCCCTGTCGGCGCTGAACCCGGGTCTCGTGATGCTGCGCATCTCCGGCTACGGCCAGACCGGGCCGTACCGCGACCTGCCCGGCTTCGGCGCGATCGGTGAAGCCATGGGCGGGCTGCGCCACCTGACCGGCGAGCCCGGCCGCGTGCCGGTGCGCTGCGGCATCTCGCTCGGCGACACGCTGGCCGCGCTGCACGGCTGCATCGGCGTGCTGACCGCGCTGTACCACCGCCAGGCCCACGGCGGGCGCGGCCAGGTGATCGACGTGGCGCTGAACGAGGCCGTCTTCAACGTGATGGAAAGCCTGCTGCCCGAGTACAGCGCGTTCGGCGCGGTGCGCGGGCCGGCCGGCAGCGCGCTGCCCGGCATCGCGCCGTCGAACGCCTACCGCTGCCGCGACGGCGTGGTGCTGATCGCGGGCAACGGCGACAGCATCTTCAAGCGATTGATGCAGGCGATCGGCCGCGAGGAGCTGGGCAACGATGCAGGGCTCGCCGCCAACGCCGGGCGCGTGGCGCGCGTGGCCGAGCTCGATGCCGCCATCGAGGCCTGGACCGCGCCACGCGACGTGGCCGACGTGCTGGCCGTGCTGAGAGAAGCGCGCGTGCCCTGCGGCAAGGTCTACACCGCGCAGGACATCGCCGAAGACCCCCACTACCGGGCGCGCGACATGCTGCTCGCGCAGACCACGCGGGCCGGCGACACGCTCGAGGTGCCGGGCATCGTGCCCAAGCTGATGTCCACCCCCGGCAGCGTGCGCAGCTCGGCGCCTGGCCTCGGCGACGACACCGACGCGGTGCTGCATGAACTGGGGCTGCGCGACGGCGAGATCGCCGCGCTGCGCGAACGGGGGGTGGTGGCATGAGCAACAGCATCTGGAACGGCAACGACCGGCGCCTGCGCCTGTGCGAGGTGGGCATGCGCGACGGCCTGCAGATCGAACCCGTTTTCGTGCCGACCGAAGACAAGATCACGCTGATCGATGCGCTGTCGCAGGCCGGCGCGGCCAAGATCGAGGTCACCGCCTTCGTCTCGGCGCAGGCCATCCCGGCGCTGCGCGACGGCGAGGTCGTGATGCGCGAGATCGCGCGCCGGCCCGGCGTCGTCTACAGCGCACTGGTGCCCAACGTGCGCGGTGCGCAGCGCGCGATCGAGGCCCGCACCGACGAGCTGAACCTGGTGATGTCGGCCAGCGAGAGCCACAACCTCGCCAACCTGCGGATGACGCGCGGGCAGTCGTTCGCCGCGCTGTCGCAGGTGGCCGCGCTGGCGCGCGAGGCCGGCGTGGCCGTCAACGTCTCGCTGTCGTGCTGCTTCGGCTGCCCGATGGAAGGCGAGGTGCCGGCCGGCACGGTGCTGGACTGGTGCGAGCGCTTCGTCGACGAACTCGGCGCGCAGGGCGTGACGCTGTGCGACACCACCGGCATGGCGTACCCGCCCCAGGTGCAGGCGCTGGTGCGGGGTTTCCGCGCGCGCTGGCCGGGCACCGCGCTGACGGTGCACTTCCACGACACGCGCGGCCTCGGCCTCGCGAACCTGCTGGCCGCGATCGAGGCCGGTGCCGACCGCTTCGACGCCTCGCTCGGCGGCCTGGGCGGCTGCCCGTATGCGCCGGGTGCGAGCGGCAACGTCTGCAGCGAGGACATCGTGCATGCGCTCGCGCTGATGGGCTACGACACCGGCGTCGACCTGCCGGCGCTGCTGGCGGCCGCATCGCGCCTGCCGGCGCTGATCGGCCACGCGCTGCCCGGCCAGGTCGTCAAGGCCGGCCGGCGCCTCGACCTGCATCCCTTGCCCGCCGACTTCGAGGCCACGCGTGCACGCGCGCTGGCCCGCGGCTGAACCCGATCACAACACAGGAGACATTCCATGAACCGCACGTTGCACGCCATCGCCCTGTCGCTGGCCGCCCTCTCGCTCCCGGTGCTGGCCGCCGCCCCCTATCCCTCCAAGCCGATCACGCTGATCGTGCCGACCGCCCCCGGCGGCACCACCGACCTGGCCGCGCGCATGCTGGCCGAGCCGCTGGGCAAGGCGCTCGGCCAGACGGTCGTCGTCGACAACCGCGGCGGCGCGAGCGGCGGCATCGCCGCGGTGGCCGTCAAGCGCGCCGAGCCCGACGGCTACACGCTGCTGATGCAGTACTCCGGCTACCACGTGATCACGCCGCACCTGATGAAGCAGTCGCAGTGGGAGCAGCGCGACCTGCAGCCGGTGGCCAATGTGCTGAACGCGCCGCAGCTGGTCGTCGTGCGCGCCGGGCTGCCGGTCAAGACGCTGGCCGAGCTGGTCGCCTATGCGAAGCAGAACCCCGGCAAGCTGAGCTTCGCGTCGTCGGGCAATGGCTCGCTGCAGCACGTCACCGGCGCGATGCTCGCGCAGCAGGCCGGCGTGCAGATGACCCACGTGCCGTACAAGGGCACCGGCCCGGCGCTGCAGGACCTGCTGGGCTCGCAGGTCGACCTGAGCTTCGGCACGCCGCCACCGTTCCTCCCGTTCGTGCAGTCGGGCAAGCTGCGCGCGCTGGCCGTCACCGGAGCGCACCGGCTGCCGTCGCTGCCCGACGTGCCGACCGCCGCCGAAGCCGGCCTGCCCGGGCTGGACGCGACCTCGTGGTTCGCGGTGTTCGCACCGGCCCGCACGCCGGCCGCGGTGGTCGACAAGCTGACGCGCACGATCGCGCAGGTGATGGCGACGCCGGCCTTCAAGCAGAAGGCCGCCGAACAAGGGGCGACGGCCGATTACCTGGCGCCGACGGCCCTGGGT
>NZ_JBFUFQ010000317.1:0-5368 GCF_056403355.1 Rhizobacter sp. P2_H3
AACCAGGCCTGCGTGCTGCTGCGCTTCGAGGACGGCGGCCGGGAAGGCCCGGTGGCCCGCGTGCTGCTGCCCGAGACCGGCCAGGGCTCGATCGTGCTGCCGCTCGCCGACCTGCAGCGGCGCTACACCGGCGTGGTGCTGTTCGTGCGCCCGCATTTCCGCTTCGATGCGCGCACGCCCGAGGTGCGCGCGGTGCGCCAGCGCCACTGGTTCTGGGGCGCGGTGCTCGAGCAGCGCATCGTCTACCGCGACGTGCTGTGGGCGGCGCTGCTGGTCAACGTGTTCGCGCTGGTGTTCCCGCTGTTCTCGATGAACGTCTACGACCGCGTGGTGCCGAACAACGCGGTCGAGACGCTGTGGGCCCTGTCGATCGGCGTGGTGCTGATCATGTGCGGCGACCTGTTCATGCGGCTGCTGCGCAGCCACTTCGTCGACGAGGCGAGCGCGCGCATCGACGTGCAGATCTCGGCCACGCTGATGGAGAAGGTGCTGGGCATGCGCCTGGAGCACCGGCCGGAGTCGGTCGGCTCGTTCGCGTCGAACCTGCGCGGCTTCGAGCAGGTGCGCGACTTCATCGCGTCGGGCACCGTCACCGCGCTGATCGACCTGCCGTTCGCGCTGCTGTTCGTGACCGTGCTGGCCTGGATCTCGCCGTGGCTCGCAGTGCCRGTGGTCACGGCGTTCGTGCTGATCCTGGTGATCGGCTACGTGCTGCAGCACCGGCTGCACGAGCTGTCGCAGACCACCTACCAGGCCGCGGCGCAGCGCAACGCGACGCTGATCGAGAGCCTGACCGCGATCGAGACCATCAAGTCGCTGGGTGCCGAGAGCGTCGTGCAGGCCAAGTGGGAGCGCGCGAACGCCTTCCTCGCGGTGACCAACGTGCGCATGCGGGCGCTCTCGGCCACGGCCAACTACGGCACCAACTGGCTGTCGCAGGGCGTGACGGTCGCGATCGTGATCGTCGGCGTCTACCTGATCAGCCAGCGCGAGCTGACGATGGGGGCGCTGGTGGCCTCGTCGATGCTCGCGTCGCGGGCGCTGCAGCCGGCCGGGCAGATCGTCGGGCTGCTGATGCAGTACCAGGGCGCGCGCACCGCGATGGAATCGCTCGACAAGATCATGGAGCGGCCGGTCGAGCGCCCGGCCGGCGAGAACTTCGTGCAGCGCCCGCAGCTGCGCGGCGACATCGAGTTCCGCAATGTCAAGTTCGCCTACCCGGGCCGGCAGGATGCGGCGCTGGACGGCATCAGCTTCAAGATCCAGGCCGGCGAGCGGGTCGCGCTGATCGGGCGCGTGGGCTCCGGCAAGTCGACGATCGAGCGGCTGATCATGGGCCTGTACCAGCCGCACGACGGCGCGGTGCTGCTCGACGGCATCGACCTGCGCCAGCTCGACCCGGCCGACGTGCGCCGCAACCTGGGCTACGTGTCGCAGGACGTGACGCTGTTCTACGGCAGCCTGCGCGACAACATCACCTTCGGGCTGCCGTATGCCGACGATTCCGCGATCGTCGCGGCGGCCGAGCTGGCCGGCATGAGCGGCTTCATCGACCGGCATCCGCGCGGCTTCGACATGACGGTGGGCGAGCGCGGCGAATCGCTGTCGGGCGGGCAGCGCCAGGGCATCGGCCTGGCGCGCGCGGTGCTGCACAACGCACCCATCCTGCTGCTCGACGAGCCGACCAGCGCGATGGATTTCTCGACCGAGGCGCAGATCACGCACAACATCGGCAACTTCGCGCAGAACAAGACGGTGGTGCTGGTGACGCACCGCACCTCGCTGCTCGCGATGGTGACGCGCGTGATCGTGATCGACGGCGGCAAGATCGTCGCCGACGGGCCGCGCGACCGCATCATGGAAGCGCTGCAGAGCGGGCGCATCGCGAGGGCGGCATGAGCTCATCCCGTGAAGGCGGCACGAACCGCATCCTGATCAAGCTCGGCCTGGCCGTGATGTGGGTGCTGGAGCGCATCCGCGTGCTGCTGGATCCGATCACGCGCCTCCTGCTCGGCCCGGTCGTCACGCCCGACAACGCCGGCGATGCCGGATTCCGCAGCTTCGAGGCCGAGGCCGACCAGGTGATGTCGCGCAGTGGCACCCACCATGCGCAGTCGATCGTGCGCGCGGCCCTGCTGATCGTCGTGCTGCTGGTCACCTGGGCGGCACTCGCCCACGTCGACGAGGTGACCAAGGGCGATGGCAAGGTGATCCCGTCGCGCCAGCTGCAGGTGGTGCAGTCGCTGGACGGCGGCGTCGTCTCCGAGATCCTGGTGCGCGAAGGCCAGGTCGTCGAGGCCGGCCAGCTGCTGCTGAAGATCGACGAAACGCGCGCGACATCGGGCGTGCGCGAGAGCGCCGCCACCGGCCTCGCGCTGAAGGCCCGCCAGGCACGGCTGCAGGCGCTGGCCGACGGCTCGGTCTTCACACCGCCCACCTCGGCAGACCCGGACGAGCAGCGCATCCTGCTCGGCGAGCGTCAGCTGTACGAGGCCAAGCGCTCCGAGCTGGAGACGCTGCTGTCGATCAACCACCAGCAGCTGCAGCAGCGCCAGCAGGAGCTGACCGAGATGCGCGCCCGCAAGGCAGCCGCCGACCGCGGGCTCGAGTTCGGCCAGCAGGAGCTCGGGAAGACGCGGCCGCTGCTGGCGAGCGGCGCGGTGTCGGAGGTCGACATCCTGCGGCTCGAACGCGAGGTGGCGCGCTCGCGCGGCGATTCCGAGCAGGCCAGCGCGCAGATCGCGCGCGTGCAGGCGGCCATAGGCGAGGCGCAGCGCAAGAGCCAGGAGACCGAGATCGGCTTTCGCAACGAGGCGCGCAAGGAACTGGCCGAGGTGGCCGGCAAGCTGAACGCGCTGAACGAGGGCGCGGTCGCGCTGACCGACAAGGTCGCCAAGTCGCAGGTCAAGTCGCCGGTGCGCGGACGGGTGCAGCGGCTGCTGGCCAACACCGTCGGCGGCGTCGTGCAACCGGGCAAGGACATCGTCGAGATCGTGCCGCTCGACGACAACCTGGTGCTGGAGGCGCGCATGGCGCCGAAGGACATCGCCTTCATCCGCCCTGGCCAGCCGGCGACGGTCAAGTTCACCGCGTACGACTTCTCGATCTACGGCGGGCTGGAAGCGCAGGTCGAGAACATCAGCCCCGACACCATCACCGACGAGCGCGGCAACGCGTTCTACCTGGTGCGGGTGCGCACGACGCGCTCGAACTTCAGCGAGAAGATGCCCATCATCCCGGGCATGACGGCCGAGGTCGACGTGCTGACCGGCCAGAAGACCGTGCTCGCCTACGTGCTGAAGCCGGTGTTGAAGGTCAAGTCCAACGCGCTGCGCGAACGCTGATCACAAACTTCCTTATTGGCTCACGAAGGGCCGGATTTGGTGATTCCGGTCACGAAATGGCCCCGTAGGTTCGTACATAAGCGCTGGGTTTCTGGATATCCTGACTGGTAAGTTCTGGCCAGTTTTGCGTCCGAGGAAATCCCATGCCCACCATCGTCCAAACCCAACACGGCAAGGTTTCCGCACTGTGGGGTGCAGCCCTGATCCGCACGCCGGACGGCCACGTCCGGGCGCTGCAGGTCGGCGATGTGGTGAACAAGGGCGACATGCTCCTGACGACGCAGGACGGCATCGTGCGGCTCGACGACCTCGACTCGCCGATGATCACGATGGCCGCCGCCCCGGCGCTGCCGACGGCCGTGGCGACGCCGCCGGTCGCCGACATCGACCGTGTGATCGCCGAACTGAACCAGCCCGACACCGAGACTGCCCCCGCGGCCGGCTTGACGGGCGGTGGCGGCGGCGGGCTGACGCCGGGCCTGCGCGTCGACCGCATCTCTGAAAGCACGACGACCGATTCRCTGGTTTCGCCCGACACCGCGGCGCCGGCCACCACGACGACGYCGATCACGCCGACGACGGCACAAGGCACGGCCGAGGCGACATCGGCGCCGGCTCCCGCCCCGGCCCCGGCCCCCGCCCCCGCCCCTGCGCCCGCGTCCAACCAGACCCCGGTGGCCGACGGCGGCACCGCCGGCGGCGCTGAAGACGCCTCGCTGCCGATCTCGCTGACCGGCCACGACGCCGACGGCAGCATCGCCGGCGTCCGCATCGTCTCCATTCCCGCCGGCAGCACCATCCTGCTGGCCGATGGCGTGACCGTCGTCACCGCCGGCCAGTTGCTGACGCCCGCCCAGGCCGGCTCGCTGCTGTTCAAGCCGGCCGCCGATTTCAACGGCAACTCCGCGCTCAGCTACGAGGTGATCGACAACAACGGCGCCACGTCGGCGCCGGCCTCGGTGCAGATCAGCATCACGCCGGTGAATGACGTGCCGGTCGCGAACGCCGACACCGTCAATGCGGTGGAAGACACACCGGTCACGTTCGACCCGCGCGCCAACGATGCCGATGTCGATGGTCCCGCGCTGAGCATCGTCTCGGTCGGTGGCCAGCCGATCGCCGTCGGCACGCCGGTGGTGCTGCCGCAAGGCACGGTCACGCTGAACGCCGACGGCACGCTCAGCTTCACGCCGGCGCACGACTTCAACGGCTCGCTGAACGTTCCCTACACCGTCAGCGACGGCAGCCTGCAGTCGTCGTCGAGCGTGACGATCAACGTCGCACCGGTCAACGATGCACCGGTCGCCGTCGCCGACGGCGCGTCGAGCGCCGTCAACCTGCCGGTCACGATCCCGGTGCTCGCGAATGACATCGATGTCGACGGCGACACGCTGAGCGTCAGCAACCCGGTGCTGAGCAACCCGGCGCTCGGCAGCGTCAGCATCAACGGCAACGGCGAACTGGTGTTCACGCCCGCCACCAACGTGAGCGGCCCCGTCACCATCACCTACACGGTCTCTGATCCGTCGGGCGCAAGCTCGACCGGCACCGTCACCGTCAACGTCGGCGCGAACACCGCGCCGAGCGGCGCGGACGCCTCGCACGCGCAGAACGAAGACAGCGCGTACAGCCTGCAGGCGAGCGACTTCGGCTTCAGCGACCCGGACGCCGGCCAGTCCTTCGCCGGCGTGCGCATCGATGCGCTGCCGGCCGCCGGCACGCTGCTGCTCAACGGCACGCCGGTCACGGCGGGCACCGTCGTCTCGGCCGCCGACATCGCCGCCGGGCACCTGGTGTTCACGCCGGCCGCCGACGGCAACGGCAGCGGCTATGCCAGCATCAGCTTCAGCGTGCAGGACAGCGCAGGCGCCTTCGACGCCACGCCGAACACCTTCACGTTCAACGTCACGCCGGTCAACGACGCGCCGGTCGCGCATCCCGACCTGGTCTCGGCCACCGAAGACACGCCGGTCAACTTCGACCCGCGCGCCAACGACACCGATGTCGACGGCCCTGTGCTGAGC
>NZ_JBFUFQ010000318.1:0-5303 GCF_056403355.1 Rhizobacter sp. P2_H3
TCTCACCGGCAGAGGTTCGGGGGAGCGGCTGGGTGGGTAGGATGTCGCATGACCCGACCGACACCCCCGCAGACCGTCCTCGTCACCGGCTTCGAGCCGTTCGGCGGCGAAACGATCAACCCTTCATGGGAGGCGGCGCATGCGTTGGATGGCGAACGCCTCGGCGGCGCGGTGTTCGCGGCCCGTCGCCTGCCCTGCGTGGTCGACGACGCCGGCCCGGTGCTGATCGATGCGATCGAGGAGCTGAACCCGGCCCTGGTGCTGTGCCTGGGCCTGGCCGGCGGGCGCACCGATGTGTCGATCGAGCGTGTGGCGATCAACATCGTCGATGCGCGCATCCCGGACAACGCCGGCCGGCAGCCGGTCGACGAGCCGGTGGTGGAGGGCGCACCGGCTGCGTACTTCTCGACGCTGCCGATCAAGGCGATGCTGCGTGCGCTGCACGACGGCGGCATCCCGGCGTCGATCTCGTCGACGGCCGGCACCTACGTCTGCAATGCGGTGTTCTACGCGCTGTCGCACTACATCGCCACCGAGCGCCCGGCGCTGCGCGGCGGCTTCATCCACGTGCCGTGGCTGYCGGCGATGGCGATACGGCATGCGTCGGCGCCGAGCCTCGCGCTCGACACGCTGCTGCGGGCGGTGCGCGTGATGGCCGGCACGGCGCTCGGCGTCGAGCGGGACATCCGCCTCGCAGCGGGCAACACACACTGAAGAACGCGCCCTGATCAGGGCGGCAGCATGCCCTTGCTGCGCAGCGCCTGCCGGCCTTCTTCGCTGGCCAGGCTCTTCAGGAACTCGCTCGCCGCCGCCCGGTGCGTGCTGGCCGCGCCCAGCGCGCCGGCATAGGTGGTGTAGTTCTGGATCTCGGGCGGCAGCATCCCGACCAGGTCGACGCCGGCCACCGGCAGCAGCTCGCTGACCTGCTGGATCGCCAGGTCGGCCTCGCCGCTGACCAGCTTCTCGGCCGACAGCCCGCCGGCCACCAGCACCGCCTTCGGCCGCACCACCTGCGCGATGCCGAGTTTCTCGAACAGGCCGTCGAGGTAGATGCCGCTGGTGCCGCCCGACGCGGGATCGATGTAGGCGATCTTGCGCACGTCGATCAGCGCGTGCCTGAACTCCTCGACCGTGCCGATCGCCGGCTTCGGCGCGCCGGCCTTCACCGCGACGCCGATCCCCACCTTGGCGAGCGGTGCGATGCTGTCGGGCAGTACCTTGCCGTCCCTGGCGAGCGGCTGCAGCGCCGCCGGCGTCAGCACCAGCAGGTCGAAGGCCTCGCCGCCGGCCACGCGCTTCGCGAGTGCACCGGCGGTGTCGTTCGCGACCTCGACCTTGTGGCCGGTGCGCGCCTCGAAGGCCGGCACCATCGCGACGACGACCTGCTTGAACGCGCCGCTGGTCAGCACCTTCACGGTGTCGGCGGTGGCCGGGGCGGCGCCGAATGCGAGCAGCACCAGCGCGATGGATGAGAGGGACCGGTGCATCGCAAGACCTCCTGGAAGACGGCGAGGTTCGCAGTTTGCACGGATCTGTGCCCCCGTCCGTGTGACGACCTGTGTTCCTCAGCGCGCCGGTCGCTTGACCACGGCGCCCGCCTTGCACGCCGCGGCGTCGAACTGCGTCGTGCCGGCCGCGCCCGGGCCGCCGCCGAAGCCCGCGGCCGGTGTCCATTCGTTGACCAGCGGGTAGCCGCTCGCGCCGAGGTCGGCCACGCGGATCGCGGTCAGCCTGGCCTGCCACTTCGAGCCGAACGGCGTGTTGAACAGCTGCAGCTTCGCCAGCCCGCCGTGGCCGGTCGGCAGGTTGACGGCGTAGGTGCCGAAGTTGTCGCCGCTCAGCACGTCCTTCGCGCTCGGCCGCACGTCGCCGTCCATCACGTGGTAGCCCATCGACAGCAGGTTGCGCAGCACCGTGCCGTCGGCATAGGTCGCCACCAGCGTGTAGTCGCAGCCGTTGTAGACGCAGTAGTAGCCGCCCCAGGCGCCGGGCGCGCTGCCGAGCGTCAGGTCCAGGTCGGCCTGCACCGTCGGGTCGAGCTGCTTCGGCAGGTTGCCGGTCCAGGCCGGCGTCACGACCATGCCGCTCGCGGTCGGCGACAGGTTGAAGTGCGATACCGTGCCGATCACCGTCTGCACCTGCTGCCCGGTCTTCAGCACGTCGGTGCCGATGCGGGCGCGGTCGCTGGCCGAGAGCTTCTCGAACGCGCCGCTGCCGCGGTTCCAGCGCTTGTAGCCGCCGTCGTAGCTGTCGTCGCGGAACACCTTGTCGAGGAAGCCTTCCTGCATCTGCGCCGCCTGGTAGTCGGAGAACGCGTTCCAGCGGTAGGTCTTGCCGTCGCGGTCGTCGTCGCCGCCCGACATCGGCGTGCGTTGGAAGCAGGTGCCGTCGACGGTGCGGCCGTCGCACGACTGGCCGCTGTACTCGAGCGTCGTCAGCAGCTGGTTCTTCAGCGCGTCGTAGCCCCAGGTGGAGCCGCTCTTGGTGCCCATCGGGTACGGGTAGTCGCCGGCATCGGCCGCGGCGTCGGCATGCGGCAGGCCGTAGGCGTGGCCCATCTCGTGGTTGAAGATGGCTGAGTAGACCTGGTCGGGCCGGTAGTCGCCGCCGGAGGTGCCGACACCGCCGCCGCCGAGCCCGCCGCCGGTCGATGCGGCGACCTGCCGGCCGCCGTCCACCGTCTGCACGAAGCCGTAGAAGCCGGCCGCGAAGTTGCCGTCCCGGTTCGCGGCGGGACCGCGCATGTCGCTGAGCAGCCTGTAGATGCGGGCGTTGGTGTCGCCGCCGGCCGCCTTGAAGTCGGCCCACGAGCCGAAGCTCATCGCCGGGTAGCAGAACTGGTCGTCGTTGCGGGCCGGCACGGCCAGCTGGTCGAGCGTGACGGCACCGGTCGTCACCTGGGCGAGGTTCGCGACCGGCAGCTTCTGCAGGTACTCCTGGTCGAGCGTGTAGCCGTTGGTCGACGCCGACGACAGCGCCCAGTCCGGCACCACAGACTGCGCCGCGCGCGCGCCGAACAGGTAGACCGGAATCGTGTGGTGCGTCAGCGTGGTGGCCGGCGTGACGCTCAGCGCCACGCTGCGCGGCGACGAGAAATCGCCCTGGCCGACCTCGAGCGTCGCGCCGATCTGGATCCACTCGCGCGGCAGCAGCGCGCTGTACTTGACGGCGGAATAGGCCGGGCGGCCGCCGTCGGTGGCGGGCAGCTTCGCCGGGGCGTTCATCGTCAGCGGGCCGAGCGTGCGGCCGTCGGCCAGCTTGGCGCGCACCACCAGCGACGTCACGTTCGCAGACGGCTGCACCATCAGCAGCGCGGCGCGGTCGGCCACCAGCAGCAGGCGCTTGGTGACCTTGTTCTTCACGTCGTTGGCCGATTGCATGCCGCGGCCGGTGGGCGGGATGACGTGGGTCTGCGCGAGCTCGACGCTGGTGAGCGCCGGGGTCGCCGTGGGGGCGGGGGCCGGGGCGGGCGAGGGTGCCGGAGCGGGGGCTGGCGCAGGCGACGGCGCGGGTGCGGGCGAAGGAGCCGGGGCCGGGGAAGGAGCCGGTGCGGGCGATGGGGCGGGCGAAGGCGACGGTGCGGGGGCCGGAGCAGGTGCGGGAGCAGGTGCGGGAGCCGGCGAGGGCGTCGATGCCGGCGGCGAACCGGCGGGCGTGTCCCCGTCATCCTTGCCACCGCAGGCGGCGAGCGCGACGGCGGTGAACAGCAAGGCGATGTGGGTCGTCGTGGACAGGGGCAGGCGCTTCATGCTTCGGTGGGGACGGGTTGCAGCGCCGCGATGATCAGCGAAGTTCCGTGAAAGCGCATTCATGGCGTTTCACCTTTTCTGTTCTTACACCCGCTTGCAAAGCCGGCATGTCATCAAGCCGTGTTCTCATCGCGGGTTGCCGCGCATGCATCACAGGAGGAGCGCCCATGCCCATCACTTACGGAGCCCAGCAGAACGGCCTGCTGTGCGGCTACCGCTTCTCGCCGACCGAATGCGGCGAGCCGATCGACCTGGCCCAGGCCGTCGAGTGGCTGAAGCAGCCGGCCGGCGATGCGTCCTTCATCTGGCTGCATTTCGACCTCACCGCGGCCACCTCGCAGGCCTGGATGCAGGCCAACCTGCCGCTCGCGCCGGAGTTCTTCGAGGCGCTGCAGCAGGGCTCGCGCTCGACGCGCATCGAGGACGCGCAGGACAACCTGATCGCCGTCGTCAACGACGTGGCCTATGAATTCGCGTTCGACCCGTCGGAGATCGCGACGCTGTGGATGAGCGTCGACGCGCGGCTGGCCGTCAGCGCGCGGGCGCACCCGCTGCGCTCGATCGACCGGCTGCGCGAGGCGGTGAAGCAGGGCGTGCGCTTCGGCTCGTCGGTCGACCTGCTGAACCACCTGCTCGAGGACCAGGGCGACGTGCTGGTGCGCATCGTGCGCGAGGCCACGCTGAAGGTCGACAGCATCGAGGACAGCCTGCTGCGCGGCCGCCTCGACCGCCGGCGTGCCGAGCTCGGCCAGCTGCGCCGCGTGCTGGTGCGGCTGCAGCGCCTGCTGGCGCCGGAGCCGGGCGCGCTGTTCCGGCTGCTGCGCCAGCCGCCGCCCTGGGTGGCGGCGACCGACCTCGACGAGCTGCGCCAGGCCACCGAGGAGTTCTCGCTGGTGATCCGCGACCTCGCGGCGCTGCAGGAGCGCATCAAGCTGCTGCAGGAAGAGATCGCCGCGCAGGTCGGCGAGCAGACCAACCGCAGCCTGTTCACGCTGACGATGGTCACGGTGCTGGCGCTGCCGATCAACATCACGACCGGCTTCTTCGGGATGAACGTCGGCGGCATCCCGTTCGGCGAGCACAAGCACGGCTTCCTCGTAGTGGTGCTGTTCGTCGTGGTGTTCACTGCGGTGGCGGGCTGGCTGGCGTTCCGCAACCGGGATCGCTGACGGCTGTCAACGCCACATCCGCACGGCCAGCGCCAGCGCTGCCGCGCCGGCCGACAGCGCCGTCACCGCCATCCAGCCCCAGTGCGCGAGCGCCACGCTGCCCAGCGCCGAGCCGGTCGCCATGCCGATGAACACCGTCGTGAACAGCACCGCGTTGAGGCGGCTGCGCGCGCCGGGGTCGATGCCGTAGACGATGGTCTGGTGCGCGATCAGCGCGACCTGGATGCCGAGGTCGAAGCCGATCGCGCTCGCGACCAGCAGCCCGAGCTGCGCCTGCGGCGGCACGAACGGCATCAGCCCCATCACCGCGAACGACACCAGCACCAGGCCCGCACCGACGCGCGTCACCAGCTCCGGCCCGCGGCGGTCGGCCATGCGGCCGGCC
>NZ_JBFUFQ010000319.1:0-5197 GCF_056403355.1 Rhizobacter sp. P2_H3
GCGAGTCGTAGTGCGCGCCGATCACGAGCGGGGCGCCGTCTGCCGGGCCGAAGCGGGCCACCAGGTTGCGATGCCGGGCCGCGCCCACGGCGAACTCCTGCACGCTCACCACCGCGCCGCAGGCACGCAGCTCATCGGCCACGTACGCCGCCGCGGCATCGAGCCGCCCCGACGCCCCGGCCACGCGCGGATGCAGGTCGACCGAGAGGCGACGCACATGCGCCTTCAGGCGGTCGGCGTCGACCGGAGGCGGTTGCGACACGATCGACATCACGCCGGGCTGCGTGACGACGAACCACGCGRCAACGAGCACCGCGAACACAGCGGCGAACGCGATCCAGAACCCTGTCTTCATGCGAGATCCTTCGAGCGTTGACAGGCCGCGATCGTGCCCACGGCGATGCATCCCGTGGGCTGGCATCCGACGATCGACCGATTCGGGGCYGCGAACGTCAGGCCGACGCCCGCGCCGGCTGTCTGACAGGCTCGCCAGCATCCCTCGAACTTGGGGGGGTCGGCACCGCGGTGGCCCGCCGGGGTGACTTTGGTCGAACGCCGCAGCGCGACCCGGCCGCAATAATGGCCCGATGCCCGCACGACGAGACAAACCCCGCCCGCCGCGACGGTCGACTGCCGCCCACCGGGCCGGCATCGGCCTGCTGGTGCTGGCGGGTGCATTCGCCGGTTGCGGGCCGGCCCAATCCAACGAAGGCGGCAACGGCATGATCTTCGGCCTGTTCAAGAGCAAGCTGACGTCGACCGTCAGCCCGCAGCTGGGCGCATCGCTGGTGCGCGAATCAGCCTGGCCCGCCTCGCTGCCGGCGGCCCCGGCGGCGGCGTACCCGCAGGTGCGCAACGTCAGCATCGACGGCGGACTGCCGCCGGCCGGCACGCTCGCGGCCGCGCGCGCGGAGCACCCGGCGGCCGAGGCCTTCGTGATCGACGGCCTGGCCGTCGTCAACACCTACGAGCCCGAGCGCCGCACCCAGCTGTGGCAGCTCGATGCCCGCGATGCGCGCCGCTTCGACAAGCAGCGCGGCGCCGCGTTCGATCCGGCGCAGGCCAAGTGGCTGATGTACAGCGCCGAGACGGTGCTCGCGCTGCCGGGCCGGCAGGTGCTGATCCAGCTGAAGTACCACCGCCCGCAGGCCACCGACGGCCTGTTCATCTACGACGCCGAGGCCGACCGCGTGCGCAGCTTCGGCAACGTCGAGCCCGACTGGTCGCGCGGCCTGCCCTTCCGGTTCATCGACAGCCTGCAACTGCGCCCCGACGCGCTGCTGGTGCGCTACCAGACCGAGAAGGAGCGGCTCGGCCCGCAGCGCTACGTGAACCACTACGAGCACCTGGTGCTGTTCTCGCCGCGCCACCGCGACGGCCTGGAACTCGTGAAGCTCGGCCTCGACGACGGCAGCGTGCGGCGCTGGGGCCTCTCCGGCAGCAAGCTCTGGTTGCAGACCGCCGACGACCGGGCCTCGCCGCCGCGCGAAGCCGTCTGGTCGCTCGACCTCGCCCGCGCGCTCTGACGCACCCTTGACGCACCCCTGACACGCACCACCGCATCGGACCACCATGTCGACACCGATCAATGAATACCTGACGCCGCAAGAGGCTTCGTACATCGCGCACAACGCGTACTTCACGCTGAAGGACTGGATCAGCGGCCAGCCGACCATCGGCATGGAGACGCGCGCCAACGTGCGCAAGATGGTCACCGGCGACGGGCTCGGCGCCGCGGCCCAGGGCGGCGGCGCCAACACCTCGCTGAAGCCCACCGAGCTCGGCGGCGCCCACCTCGACCGGGTGTTCGCCGGCTCCACCGCAGGCGTCACCACCGGCTTCGGCTATGTGCTGAGCTTCAACCGCGCCGGCAGCAAGCAGGTCGTCATCGCGACGCGCGGCACGCGCGCCGAGCACTCCAAGGCCGACCTGCTGACCGACCTGCGCGCGTCGATGACCGGCTTCGGCGACTTCGGCCTGGTGCACCAGGGCTTTCGCAACACCTTCGACAGCGTGAAGATCGGCCTGGCCCGCGACGACCGGCGGATCATGGATGCCGACGTGGTGCACTGCGTGGGGCACAGCCTGGGCGGCGCGGTCGCGACGCTGGTGGCGGCGCATTTCTCGTCGCGCGGCAAGGCGGTGAAGCTCTACACCTTCGGCTGCCCGCGCGTCGGCGCGCTCGGCGCGCAGAGCGCGATGGAGCAATCGCTCGGCAAGCACAACATCTTCCGCGTCTCGCACGACCTCGACCCGGTGACGATGGTCGGCCCGTACCCCTACGGCCACCTGAACGGCCAGCCGGACGACGCGAACAACATGATGCTGGTGTCGCCCACCGGCCAGCTGCTCAGCGTGGCCAACCACGACATGACCGAGTACGTGCGCAGCGTCGGCGGCACCGAGATGAACTGGCAGGCGGTGCGCGGGCTCGGCGGCGCGGTCGAGCGCGACAACGCGGTGCTCGCGCGCTGGCTGCTGCGCAGCTCCGACAACCCCGGCTGGCTCACGCAGCGCGCCGCGCAGGGCCTGAGCTACCTGATGAAGGCCTTCTCGCACCTGCTGAAGCAGCTCGGCTTCGTGACGATCGCCGGGCTGACCGGCATCGACCTGTTCTGCGTGGTGCTGGCCTCCAACATGACGAAGATCGCCGAGATGAATTCGCAGCTGATGGACTGCATCCTGCAGGCCGCCCGCTGGGCGCGGGTGGTGGTCTCGAACGCGGCGCAGCTCACCGCGACCGTGATCCGCGCGATCCTGAACGCGATGTTCAGCGTGCTGCGGCCGATCGCGGTGAACGCGCTGCAGAGCGTCGGCCGCGGCACGCCGCTGCCGCTGCTGATCGGCGGCGCCACCGCGCTGGCCGGTGCGCTCATAGGCTGAGCCATGGAACGCGACGCCTTCGAGCACCTGTACCTGCACGCGCACACGCTGGCCGAGTTCGGCTTCATGCGCACGATGGCGGGGCTGGCGAGCAGCGACGCGCCGGCACTCGCGCCGGAGCAGCTCGCCGCGAATGCGGCCGATGCGCAGCAGATGCTGAACCTCGATGCGGCCAGCTTCGACTGGTCGGCCCTCGATGGCGTGGCGGGCTTCGGTGCCGGGCCCGCGGCCGACGAGAACCCAGCGGCCGGCTACGACGGTCCGACCTTCACCGAGGCGCTGGCGATGGACGACGAGGTCGGCGGCGATGCGATGCCGGAACTGTCGAACTACCTCGAACGGGCCCAGGCGGCGCGGCCGCTGCTGGCGGGCCGCATCGCGCACTCATGGGCCACGGCGGATGTGCAGGCCCTCGACGGCGCGCTGGCTGCGCTGCCCGGCGAGCTGGCCCCGCTCACCGGCCCGCTCAGCGCCGACGAACTCGCCCCCTGGCTGGCGCTGTACGAGCAACGCCACCCGGCGCTGGACACGCTGGTGCAGCAGATCCGGCGCCTCGAACCGTTCTGATCGGTCCGTCACGATCGGTAGTCCGCCGCCTGGCCGGCAATCAACCTGCAGGCCGCCGTCCACGTGAGCTGGACGATCCCGCTGGCGTCGTCATCCTCGAACTGCGCCGCCGTCAAGGCCTGCACCGCGGCCGGCGGCACGCGCAGCGGCACCCCGCCTGACAGCGCCGCGACCTGGATCTGGCAGGCCCGCTCCAGGAACCACAGCTCCTGGAACGCATGCGCCACCGTGCGGCCGCCGACCAGCACGCCGTGGTTGCGCAGCAGCATCGCGTTGTGCAGGCCGAGGTCGGCGACCAGCCGCGCGCGCTCGTCGAGCCCGAGCGCGATGCCTTCGTAGTCGTGGTACGCCAGCCGGCCGTGGAAGCGCAGCGCATGCTGGCTGATCGGCAGCAGCCCGCCCTGCTGCGCCGACACCGCGCCGCCGGCGGTGGTGTGCGTGTGGATCACGCAATGCAGGTCGGCGCGCGCGCCGTGCACCGCCGAATGGATCGTGAAGCCGGCGCGGTTGACGCGAAAGCGGGCCTCGTCCTGGCGGCCGGCCGCGCGGGCATCGACCACCCGGCCGTCGAGGTCGACCTTCACCAGGTCCGAAGCCCGCATCTCGTCGAACAGCAGCCCGTAGCGGTTGATCAGGAAGTGCGGCTGCGCGCCCGGCACGCGTGCGCTGATGTGCGTGTCGATCAGGTCCGTCATCCGGAAATGCGCGACCAGGCGGTACAGCGCCGCGAGTTCGCAGCGGATGGCCCATTCGGCGGCGTCGATGCCCTCGGGCGCGGGCGGCAGCGGTTCGGTGGGGTTCATGAGATCAACGGGTGTCGTGCGGAATGGCCGGCCAGCAGCGGCAGCAGGGCCTGCGCATCGGCGAGTTCGTCGAGGTGCAGCACTGCATCGGCCAGTGCATCGGCCTGGGGGCGCGGCAACGCGACGGCCGCCAGCGCATCGAACTTCGCGCGCAGCGCGTCGGCCGGCAGCGGGTTGCCCGGCGCGCCGAGCGCGACCGGCACCGTGTGCGACACCGCCAGCCCGTCTTCGGTCGTGATCGTGACCTGCGGTTCGTCGAGCTCCGCCATCGCGGGATCGACCTGCAGGTGCACCAGCGACATCGCCGCCGCCAGCCGCGCATCGCCGCGCACCGGCGCGAGGTAGCGCGACAGGCCGGCGTCGCCGAACACCCAGGCGACCGCCACCGCATACGGCAGGCTCATCTGCGCCGCCGACAGCGAGCCGAGGTCGCGCCCGCCGCACATGCCCATCACGAAGCCGCTCAGCCGCACGTCGATGCGGCGCACCTGCTGCGCGAGGCCCGGGTGGGCCGCCATCAGGTGCAGCACCGCATCGATCGTCGAATGGGTGCTGCGGCACGACGCATGCGGCTTGATCGAGCAGCGCATCAGCTTCCAGGCCTCGCCGCAGCCGGCCAGCAGGGCCGCGGGCTCGCGCGATTGCGGTGCGAAGGCGTTGAAGAAGCCGCCCCAGACGTCGTCGAACACCTGTGTCGGGCCGCCGATGCCCTGCCCGGCCAGCAATGCGGCGCTCAGCCCGCCTTCGGCCGCGCGGCCGGCGTGCRGGCGCTTGGTCTGCGAGGCATCGTGGATGAAGGCCCACAGGCCGCCGCTGAAGCTCGCGGCATGGCCGAGCGCCGCGCCGGTCTGCACGGCATCCAGCCCGAGCACGCGCGCGGCCGCCGCGGCGGCGCCGAAGGTGCCGCAGGTGGCGGTCGAATGCCAGCCCGCGCCGTTGTGGGG
>NZ_JBFUFQ010000320.1:0-5159 GCF_056403355.1 Rhizobacter sp. P2_H3
GCGTAGAGGCCCGCCGCCAGCACCGGCAGCGCGATCGCGAGCGCGATCATCGTGCCGCGCCCCGACGTGAGCGGCGCCATCGCCGGCTCGGCCGCGCCGGCATCGGCCAGCAGCCGCTTCTGCAGCTCGCTGCGCGCCTGCTCGTGGTCGGTGGGCAGCAGCGTGCCGGCCGCGAGGTCGCGGTCGATCTCGGCCAGCTGGTCGCGGTAGACGGCGGTGTTGGCGTCGCGGGCGGTCAGGTCGTCCCGCCGGGCCGCCTGGGCGGCGCGGCGCCACGGTCGCAGCAGCACGAGCAGGGTGGCGGCGACGAGCAGGGCCGCCGCGATCAGGAAGGTTGCCATCTCAGGGGTTCTTGTCGTTGTTCAGGAGGGCCGCGGCACGCTGTTGCTCATCGGCGGTGAGCGCGACCGCATCGGGCGCAGTGCGGCGGCGGAGGAAGGTGACCAGTGCCACCAGCCCACCGCCGAGCAGCGCGAAGGGCCCCAGCCACAGCAGGTACGTGGTCGGCTTCATCGGCGGCCGGTAGCGCACGAAATCGCCATAGCGGGCGACCAGGTAGTCCATCACCTCCTGGTCGGTCTTGCCCTGGCGGATCAGCGTGCGGATCTCGCGGCGCAGGTCTTCCGCCAGGTCGGCGCGCGAGCCGGCCAGCGATTCGTTCTGGCACACCAGGCAGCGCAGCTCCTCGGCAATGCCGACCAGCCGCGCCTCGACGACCTGGTCCTGGGCCAGCGGCGGTGCGTCGGCGGCGCGTGCACTGCAGGTGAAGGCGAGGGCCAGCGCGGCCCCGATGACGAGCCACCTCATGCGCCCAACTCCTTGAGCATGGGAATGACTTTCGAACTCAGGACTTCGGGGGTCAGCGGGCCGATCTGCTTGAAGCGGATCGTGCCGGTCTTGTCGATCAGGTAGGTCTCGGGCACGCCGTAGACGCCGTAGTCGATGCCGACGCGGCCATCGGCATCCACCGCGGTCGCGAGATACGGGTTGCCGAACTCGGTCAGCCAGCGCCTGGCGTCGTCGCCCTTGTCCTTGTAGTTCAGGCCGACCACCGGCACCAGGTTCAGCTTCGCGAAGTTGACGAGCACCGGATGCTCCTGGCGGCACGGGCCGCACCAGGTGGCCCAGACGTTCAGCATCCACACCTTGCCACGCATCTCCTGCGGGCTGAACTTCGCCGCGTCTGTTGCGACACCCGCGGATGCATCGAGCCGCGGCAGCGCGAACATCGGCGCCGGCTTGCCGATCAGCGGCGACGGCACCTCGTGCGGATCGTGGTTGAGGCCGACCGCGAGGAACACGGCCAGCACCGCGAACAGCACCAGCGGGATCAGGAAGTACTTCTTCATGCCGCCGCTCCGGTGGCGCCTGACACCGGCAGGCCGACCCGCTGCTTCAGCTTCAATCGGTAGCGCTTGTCGCTGGCCGCGAGCCCGCCGCCGGCGGCCATCAGCAGGCAGCCGAGCCAGATCCACACGACGAAGGGCTTGTAGTACACCCGCACGCTCCAGGCTGCGGCCTTGCCGTCCGGGGTGGCTTCCAGCGGCTCGCCGAGCGAGACGTACAGGTCGCGCGTGAGGCCGCTGTCGATCGCGGTCTCGGTCATCGGCATCTGCGACGACAGGTAGTTGCGCTTCTCGGGGTTCAGCGTGCGCAGCACCTGGCCGTCGCGCGAGAGCTCGACGTCGCCGCGCTGCGCGATGTAGTTGGGGCCGCGCACTTCGTTGACGCCGAGCAGCTTGACCGTGTAGCCGCCGAGCGCGACGGTCTCGCCGACGGCCATGCGCACGTCCTTCTCGAMCTCGTAGCCCTTCACCATCGTGACACCGACGACGAAGGTCGCGATGCCGATGTGGGCCAGGTGCATGCCCCAGTAGGCGCGCGGCGGCCGGCCCGATTTCAGGCGGGCGCGGATCTGGAACACGCTGCTCGCGACGATCCACACCGCCAGCAGCAGGCCGAGCGCGACCAGCGGCGACCAGCTGCCGACGAACAGCGGCAGCAGCGCGCCCAGCACGACGGCGATGCCGGCGGCCATCCACAGGCGCTGCGACAGGTCGCGCACGTCGGCGTGTTTCCAGTTGGCGACCGGGCCGATCGCGATCAGGAACAGCAGCGGCACCATGATCGGCACGAACACCGCGTTGAAGTAGGGCGGGCCGACCGACAGCTTGCCGAGGCCGAGGCCGTCGATGATCAGCGGGTACAGCGTGCCCAGCAGCACCGAGCCGGCGGCCACCATCAGCAGCACGTTGTTGACCAGCAGCAGCGTCTCGCGCGAGAACAGCGCGAACGCGCCGCCCAGGCCGACCTTGGGCGCGCGGTAGGCGAACAGGCTCAGCGAGCCGCCGATCACGGCGCTGAGGAACAGCAGGATGAAGATGCCGCGGCGCGGGTCGGTGGCGAAGGCGTGCACCGAGGTCAGCACGCCGGAGCGGACCAGGAAGGTGCCGAGCAGCGACAGCGAGAACGCGCAGATCGCGAGCAGCACGGTCCAGTTCTTGAAGCTGCCGCGTTTCTCGGTGACGGCCAGCGAGTGGATCAGCGCGGTGCCGACCAGCCACGGCATGAACGACGCGTTCTCGACCGGATCCCAGAACCACCAGCCGCCCCAGCCGAGCTCGTAGTAGGCCCAGTACGAGCCCAACGCTATGCCCAAAGTGAGGAAAGTCCACGCGACGTTGGTCCATGGGCGCGACCAACGGGCCCAGGCGGCGTCGAGCGTGCCGGCCAGCAGCGCGGCGATCGCGAAGGCGAAGGCGACCGAGAAGCCGACGTAGCCCATGTAGAGCATCGGCGGGTGGACGATGAGGCCGGGGTCCTGCAGCAGCGGGTTCAGGTCCTGGCCTTCGGCGGCGGCCGGGATCAGCCGGTCGAACGGGTTGGACGTGAGCAGCATGAACGCGAGGAAGCCGGCGGCGACCAGGCCGAGCACGCCGATGACGCGCGCGACCATCGGCAGCGGCAGCTGGCGCGACAGCAGGCTGACGGCGAGCGTCCAGCCGTTGAGCATCAGCAGCCACAGCAGCAGCGAGCCWTCGTGGCCGCCCCAGACGGCGGCGGCGCGGTAGGCGGTGGGCAGCTGCGAGTTCGAGTGCTGGGCGACGTAGAGCACCRAGAAGTCGTTGGCGACGAAGGCCTGCATCAGGCAGGCGAACGCGAACGCGACGAGCAGGAACTGCGTCTGCGCGGCGGGCCGTGCGAGCGAGGTCCAGGCGGGCTTGTTCTGGTGGGCGCCGACGATCGGCAGCACGCCCTGGACGATCGAGACCAGGAACGCGAGGATCAGCGCGAGGTGGCCGAGTTCGGGAGTCATTTGAGCGTGTTCCTCATCTTCTTGGCCTCTTCGACCGCGTGGGCGGCCTCGGGCGGCATGTAGTTCTCGTCGTGCTTGGCGAGCACTTCGGTGGCGACGAAGGCGTCCCCGTCGAGCTTGCCTTGCACGACAGCGCCCTTGCCCTCCTGGAACAGGTCGGGAAGGATGCCGGTGTAGCGCACGGCGACGTCCTTGGCGGTGTCGGTGATCGTGAAGCTGACGGTCATCTGGTCGCGCTTCAGGGTGCCCTGGCGGACCATGCCGCCGACGCGGAACGCACGGTCTTTCGGGGCTTCGCCGGACACCACCTGCGTGGGCGTGAAGAAGAACGCGACGTTGCTGTTCAGCGCGTTCAGCACGAGTGCTGCGGCGACGCCGAGGCTGGCGACGGCACCGACGATGATGGCTAGGCGTTTGTGGCGGGGCTTCATGTTTGTCTGGTCACTCTGTTGTCTTGCTTGGCGCGTGCGGGGCGGCGGGCGGTATGCGCTGGGGGCTCAGCTGGGTCGGTCGGCCCTGGCGGGCCGACTTCACGAAGAAGATCGGTTTCGGGTCTGCATCGGCAAACTCCCTCCACTCACTTCGTTCGTTGTGGTCAAACACAGCCGATGAGTCAGTTCACGAAGCGCGCTGGCGCGCGCCACCCCCGAAGCCGAYCTTCTCCGTCGCYCCAGAAGTCGCCCCCACAGCCTSCCCCCGGCCGCCCCGCCCACGAACCGMGAGTGTTCGACGAACGAGCCGGTAGCCCGGGTGACAACCCGGGACTCAACCCYCATTTGTTCGCTTGTCAAAGTCGAAGKACCRGGGYGGTGGCSCAAAGGYGCGTGGGGGAGGCCGTGGYGCGCCAATRAGGACGTAGCGCCGGAGCTGGCTGGTTTCATGGCCCGCGTGCGCCAGCACGCTTCGTGCACTGACTGTCGCCCACTGTTTGACCACAACGAACGAAGTGAGTGGCGGGAGTTTGGGCGACGGGCCTTGAAACCAGTCAGCGCAGGGTAGTCAGCGCCCCGCCAGGGGCGATGACCGCGGAGGACGGCGCGCCACGGCCTCCCCCACGCGCCTTTGCAGCACAGAAAGTCGAAGGAGAAACGAAGTGACCGATAAAACATCACCGCTCCTTCTGCGCCCGCATCTGCTGCGCGAGCCACGCCTTGCACTCCGACAGCAGCTGCTCACGCAAGCGCTGCAGCTCGGCCGACGAAACGCCCTGCCGCTGCGGCGCCACGGGAGCCGCATGGACCTGCGAACGGATCAGCAGTTGACGCACCTCGATGCTCATCGGAGTCCTCAATACATCCGGTTCGAACGGGCATAGGCCAGCTCGATCTTCTCCATCGCCACCTCGTTGCGGGTGGACTGGAACCCGTCGATCTCCCACTTCACCGGCCAGGCGTTCTCCACCGTCCAGCAACGCAACGGATCGCCCGCCGCATCGAGCAGGAAGACGTGCACCAGCAACGCATCGATCGGCTTCACGAAACCGCCGTCCAGCACCTGCTGGCACCACTTCACCAGGCGCGACTCCTTCGCCGCGATGCCCCGCTTCAGCACCAGCCGCGGATGCTTGATCGACTTCGGCAACACATGCGCGAAACCGTTCAGCCCACCCTCGTTCACCGTCTCGGTCTCGATCTCGGGACCGATCCCGCTGACCTCGCGGAACGCACCGTCCGAATCCTTCGGGTTCGCACCGAACGAGACCGAGAAATGGAACGCCACCGGCGGATAGAAGCCCTGCGTGACACGCAACTTCGCCTTGGCCGCCTGCAAGGCCTGCGGCGTGATGCCGCCGCCGGCCACGCCACCGCCCGTGCGGGCCGCCGGCGCGCGCGAGGGCCCCGGG
>NZ_JBFUFQ010000321.1:0-5138 GCF_056403355.1 Rhizobacter sp. P2_H3
CACGCCGTTCAAAGCATCGAGGGAGCCGCAGCCAACAGCTATGGCTTCGATGCGAACGGGAACATCGCGAGCGCGACGGCGGGCAAGTACCGTGGGATCACCTTCACCGGCTTCAACCTGCCGGACAGCCAGACAGGCGTGCAAGGGCCAGCAGGTGGCCCGAGCTATGTGTGGAGCTACGACGAAGACCACGCGCGCATTCGGGAGGTGCGGACGATTCCGAGCGGCACCAACGCCGGCACAAGAACGACGTGGTACCTGCATCCGGACAACACCGGTGGGCTGGCCTTCGAGAGCGAGGTCAATGCGCCGACGATGCCGAGCGCAGCCAATCCTGCGGTCACGAGCAATCGCCACTACCTGAGCGCGGGTGGCCAGAGCCTCGGCGTGCTGGTCACCACCGGCGCACTGCCCACGCTCGGTGCATCACAGACCGCACCAGCAGTGCAGTCCAGCATGGCAGCAGTGAAGCTGGAGTACTGGCACAAGGACCACCTGGGCAGCATCGCGGCGACGACCGACCATAACGGCGACGTGACGGCCCGCGATGCGTACGACCCGTTCGGCAAGCGGCGCTTCGCCAACGGCAACTACGACGCCGCAGGCACTCTGGTGATCGACTGGAGCCCAACCGTCAACGGCGGCACGGACCGCGGCTTCACCGGCCATGAGCAGCTCGACGACATCGGGCTCACGCACATGAACGGGCGCATGTACGACGCGTCCATTGGGCGTTTCCTGTCCGTCGACCGCGCGGTGACGCAGCCCTATGAACTGCAGAGCTACAACCGCTACAGCTATGTGGAGAACCGGCCACTGAACAGCACGGACCCGAGCGGGTGGAATCCGAATGAGCTGACGCAGAAGAAATGGAGTTGGCCGCTGCCGTTGCCGGACCCCGAGCAGCATCCGTCGCAGCCTCCGCCGCTGCCGCTGCCGAAGCCCCAGGAAATGAAGGAAGTGAAAATCACTGGCAATGGAGCAGTGAATCCCGGCTGCACCGGTGCGTGCCTGACCGTTCTCAGGGCGGAGATTGACAAATACAACAAGCGAATGCTCGCGGGCGGCTACGTGCGGTCACTGATGGGCGGCTCGCTGGTCATGCAAAGGCCGAAGCCTGTTGTGGTGCGACTCCCCAGCCTGACTCCTTTGCAGCTTTACGCGCTTCTCGCCGGGGAAACTCTGGTGTTGGTCCAAGAGGCGACTGAGATTCCTGGAAGCAGTACGATGGCCGGGCCGTATGCGTTCTTGCAGCAGGCCGCTGATGGACTATCGACTGGGGCAAATAGCGCAAGCCTGCCACCGGGTGGGCCGGACGAGGATGGCGGCGACAACTCGAAGCCCAAGCGAATCACCAACGAGAAGCACCATCCCAACTCGAGAAGTCCCGAGCCGAAGAATGTCGATCAGCTCTACGAGAACTCGGTCGTCGACAAGAATGGTGTCCGATGGGCAAAAGACGCGGATGGCACAATCCACCGCTTCTCGAAGCCTAGCAATGGCGAGACGCATTGGAATGGATCGACTGGTGGGGTTGACCCCATTCAGCCGAAGAATATTCCAGTTGAAATTAGAAGGCTGCTTGATTTCAAAGGTTAATCACTATGATCGTCGGAGATCCATCGGTACTCGCCATCGAATCGAGCATTACTCAGCCATATGAGCGTCTCAGTAGCCGTGCGCTAGGCTTTTTTATCATCCACGTCGATGGTAAGAGCTATGGTGTTCGTTCGCCGGAAGCCACATTGCTTGCCAGCTCATTCGATGCCGTGAGGCGTCGAATTGCCAGGCGCGGAGGGCACCGCGCCGTCTTCGGTTCAGAGCCGAATGCAGCCGAGCTCGCTACTGCTGTACAAGCGGCGATGTATGACGAAGATCGTCAGGACGACAACTTCTTTGGCATGTCGGCAGACGTCCTGCGAGACGTATTGGCATCCAATGAAATCGTATGGGCTCCTGATGGAGATGCAGCCTTCGATGATGGAGGGCATGTTCTCCAGTTCGATCAAGGCGACAAGGTTCGCTTGATTGCCTTCAAGAATGCCAGTCCACAAGAAAATATTGCGAGCACGCTAGCTCAAATCTGGATGGATGCCGGCCAGTTCTATGAGCTGCTAGACCGGTGGCAACGCCTCTTCGAGGCTGAGTGGGTTGCTGCCTTGAAAGGGGCGATCAAGCATTGACGGCCAAATCTCATCGGCATCTGCAAGGCTGGGCCGCCAGGAAGCTTGGTCGGTGCAAATGGAATCTTCGGACCACCGAAGAACAGTGGCGGTGGCCAGAGTATTGACATACCAGCAAACGGGAGCAGACCTCATGAAACCCTTCATTACCCTAAATTGATGTCAAACGGGAAGAGGTTCTTCGGCTATCAATGCAAAGCAATGGATGGCAAGTCTCTTGGAGATCTGTTCAAAGGCCTGCGACTGGTCACGTACGTTTTACCCGAGGGGCACACGCTGCGGGCGGCGTGGGAGTCAGCGTTCATCTTTAACACCGGAGCCGTGCTCGAGTTTTCCTCTGCGTGCACGCAGGTTGTTGATTGGCAAGAAGTCGGCAGTCTCAACATTCGCCTGACCCATGGTCCAGTGGAAGGCGCAGCCATGACGTCTTGCAGCGGGAATGAGAGTTCATTCGAGGCGCTCGAGATCATTGCGGTTGAGAAGGTGATCTACGAAGACGAGGATGTCGTGGTCGAATGCGGGCTTCTGCTCCGCGGAGTGAACGGCGAAGAAGTCATCGTTGCTGCTGGAATCCCTCCCGGTTCGGTCTCGATGCAGATGCCGTGCTCACCTGCGGAGTTGTTTGAGTCGCAGTTCCCGTTGTCTGCGTGTAGGCGCGAAGCTGTATGACGAGCGGTGCAGTGGCGTAGGTTGCTCCAAGGCGATCATGAAATGAAGGCATGACCATGACTCGAACCTACCAGTTCGTACTTCCTGCAGAATTCGATGCGCGCGCGGAATATGAGGCTGAACAGCGTGGCCTGCTCGACTACGTCAAGGTCCGCTTTGAGGCCGGTGCTACTTACAGCGTTTGTTTCTTCACTCCATCGCGCATTGCGGTGGGGCTGGACTTCATTCGCGAGGGGGGCGAAGCATGTATGGCCGACCCGGGAATGATCGTTGTGCCAACCGTGACCAGAGGTGAAATGGAGAAAGCCGTTCAGTACTTGACCTCGTCGAACTACTTCAGACGACTTCTTCCTGACACTTGACGCAATTCGGCGCGTCGGGCGCTTGGGCGTGAGCGCCTCGTGCTCAAGTTCTGGTAAGCATCCTCAGCTCGGCACGCACTGCACGCAACCAGGGTGCCGAAGGCCGTGCGATCGCGCCGCGCCCGTAGCGCTGCGCATCGAGCGTGCGCAACAGCGTGGCCAGTGGCGCGCCCCGCGGCCCGAAGCGCGCCTCGACCGCTGCCGCCAGCCCGCGCGGCGTGTCATGCGGCAGCGCCACCAGCCCCACCCGCTGCAGCGCGGCGCGCAGCTGCCGCGCCTGCCGCTGCCACGRATCCTGCCGATGCCGGTCCCACCATGCCCAGCCGGCGCCCAGCAGCGCCAGCGTGCTCAGCGCGCCGATCAGCAGCAGCGCCAGGTCTTCCCAGCTCGGCGAGCTGAAGCCCAGGTTCTTCAGCAGGTCAAGCTGCTGGCCGCGCGAGTAGTTCAGCACCCACTGGTTCCAGCGGTTGTTGACGGATTCCCACGCGCCGCGCAACTGCGCCAGCAACTGCGGGCTCATCGAGCCGAGCGCACCCGCCACCAGCCCCGGTTGYGGCGCGAGCCGCGTGCTGCGCGCGACGCGGTCGGGCGCCACCGCGGCCGTCGGGTCGGCGCGCACCCAGCCGATGCCCTCCTGCCAGTACTCGGCCCAGGCATGTGCCGAGCTCTGGCGCACGATGTAGTAGCCGTCCACCGGCGCCGGGTCGGTGCCCTGGTAGCCGGTGACGACCCGCGCCGGCACGTCCATCGCCCGCATCACGACGACGAAGGCGGCAGCGAAGTGCTCGCAGAAGCCCAGCTTGCGGTCGAGCCAGAACTCGTCGACCGTGGCCCGCGGGTTGGTCTCGCCGTACACGCCCGGCGCGAGCGTGTAGCTGAAGCCGTCGCCGGCGATGTGCTGCAGCACCGCGCGGGCCAGCGTGCCCGAATCGGCGCGCGCGAGATCGGGCCGGTTCATGAACTGATGGGTCCAGGCGATCGTGCGCAGGTTGTAGCCGGTCGGCAGCTGCACGAACTCGCGCAGCTCGTCGCCGCGTTTCAGCGGGCCGTGCTGGAAGCGCGTGTGGGCGACGGCCGTGAAGCGCAGCCGCTCGGTGACCGCCCGCTGCGTGCGCCACGACAGATCATCGCGGCGCGACACCGGCAGGTTCTCGATCGGCTCGACCTCGGTGGTCGCCTCCAGCAGCGGCAGCAGCGGCAGCCGCAGCGGTTCGAGCGTGACCTCGTAGCGGTATGCCGGCCCGTCGGTGCGCAACGCGCCGCGCAGCGGCGGCGCGAACTCGGAGCGCACCAACGGTCGCCATTCCTCGCCGTCGTAGCGCGCGAGCACCGGGCCGCGGAAGTACATCGATTCGGGCGGCGGCACCGGCCCGAGGAAGCGGATGCGCATCGCGACGCTGTCGTCCTGCGCGACCTCGGCGACCGAGCCCATGCGCATGCTGTTGGACAGGCCGGTCTTCGACAGGCCGTCCTGCGGCACGCCCCACAGCGGCCCCAGGCGCGGGAACATCACGAACAGCAGCACCATCACCGGCGCGCCCAGCGCCGCGCTGCGCAGCGCGAGCCGCGCCGCCTTGCGCAGCTGCGGCTGGCCGACCGGCATGTGCGCGAGCACCAGCGCGGTGAGCAGGCCCCACACCGACAGCAGCATCGCGGCCGCGACCGGCAGCGACTGCGAGTACAGGAAGTGCGTCAGCACCAGGAAGAAGCCGAGGAAGAACACGACGAAGGCATCGCGCCGGGCGCGCAGCTCCAGCGTCTTCATCGCCATCAGCACCACCGCGAGCGTGATGCCCGGCTCCTTGCCGAGCAGCGTGCGGAACGAGAACAGCGTCAGCCCGACCGCGAGCGCCAGCAGCCCGGCGCGCGCCCAGCGGCCGGGCAGCGCCGCGCCGGTCAGCGCGACGCGGCCGCGCCACAGCAG
>NZ_JBFUFQ010000322.1:0-5019 GCF_056403355.1 Rhizobacter sp. P2_H3
ACATGACGCAGGTCAGCGCGCCGCGCCCGCCGGCGCCGCCCCGGGCTGCACCGCCGGCTGCACGCATCCGCGGCGACGACCTCACGCCGACGACGACGATGCCCGGCGTGCGCCCGGCCCGGCCGTCGCTGATGACCTCGGCACCGATGCCGCTGACGCCGATGCCGCCCACGCCGGTGGCACCGCCCGTGGCTGTTCCACCGCCCGCCACGCGCCCGCCCGCGGCCGCCCCGGCCTACGCCGCCGGCGACACCACGCCCGACGCGCTGTGGGCCGCGTTCTGCGAAGGCGCGGGCATCCAGCTGCAACCGCCGCAGGGCCTGAACCCGGCGCTGATGCGGGTGATCGGCGAGTTGCTGCGCCATTCGGTGGACGGCACGCTGAAGCTGGTCGCCACGCGGGCCGCCGCCAAGCAGGAGCTGCGCGCCGATGTGACGATGATCCAGGCCCGCAACAACAACCCGCTGAAGTTCTCGCCGGATGCCGGTACCGCGATCGAGCAGCTGCTGCAGCCGCCGATGCGCGGCTTCATGGTCGGCCCGGCCGCGGTGCACGATGCGATGGACGACCTGGTCGGCCACGCGATCGGCACGATGGTGGGCATGCGCGCCGCGCTCGAAGGCGTGCTCAAGCGCTTCGAGCCCTCGCAGCTCGAGAGCAAGCTCTCCGGCAACAGCGTGCTCGACAGCGTGCTGCCGATGAACCGCCGCGCCAAGCTCTGGGAACAGTACCTGCAGCACTACCAGCGCATCCACGAAGACGCCCAGGAGGATTTCCACGAGTTGTTCGGCAAGGCCTTCATCAAGGCCTATGAAGACCAGCTGGACCGCCTGGACGCCGAGCGCCATCCGGGCCGCACCTGACGGACGCATGCCCATGCTGCAAGTCGAGATCGCCGCCCGCAGCGAGGTAGGCGGGCGAAGCCGCAACGAGGACGACCTGCGCCACGGCGTCAGCGGGCCGTTCTGCTATGCCGTGCTGGCCGACGGGGCCGGCGGGCACCGGGGCGGCAACGTCGCCTCCGACATGGTGGTGCGCATGACGGCGCTCGGCCTGCAGTCGGCGACGCAGGCGACGCCCGAGTACCTGACGCAGCTGGTGTGCGACACGCATGCGGCGATCAACGAGCAGCAGCAGGGCAAGCGCAGCGCCGAGCGCATGCATGCGACGCTGGTCGCGCTGTGGATCGACATGCGGCGCGAGGAAGCGCTGTGGACGCACGTCGGCGACTCGCGCCTGTACATGCTGCGCCATGGCCGCGTGTGCCACGTGACGCGCGACGACAGCGTCGTGCAGCGCATGGTCGACGCCGGCTACCTGACGCCGGAAGAGGCGATCGACCACCCGCACAAGAACCAGCTGCTCAGCGCGATGGGCACCGAGGGACCGGTGGAGCCGAGCACGCTGGAGACCCACATGCCGATCGAGGACGGCGACGCCTTCCTGCTGTGCTCCGACGGCTGGTGGGACCTGTTCTCGAAGCGGGCGATCGAGTCGGCCTTCGCCGCCGCCGATTCGGCCGGGGACTGGCTGGACCGCATGGGCGAGACCATCCGCGCCGCGGCCAAGCCGAAGCAGGACAACTACACCGCGATCGCGGTGTGGGTCGGCGATCCGTCGGAAACCACGCGGATGTCGGGGTTGTGGGAAGACGACACGCTGGGCGACGGGGCGGGCAAGGCGGCCCCTTGATCGTGGGATGCGTGACCTTCGTCGCTTCCGATGGGGGGTGGCAGCGGTCATGATCGCGGAATCTGTACGGAGGTCCCTGATGGACACGCTGAGCTTCAATTCGTCTTCGCTGCGCCGCACTGCCGGGCTGGTCCTGGCTGCCGCGCTGGCTGCCCCGCTGCTGGCCGCGCCGCTGCGCGCCCAGGATATGGGCGACACCCGGGTGCTGAAGGGCAACAAGGTCACCGAGGCCAACCTGCTGGACGCGCTGACGCCGCCGCCTGAGCCGGTCGTCACGCGCAGCCTGAAGGTGAGCCGCGACGGTGCGGGCGTCTCGGCGCCGGAGCGCAAGGCGAGCGCCTCGCTGCTGATCACGTTCCTGACGAACTCGTCGGAGCTGACCGAATCGGCGAAGCAGCAACTCGACGTGGTGGCCGGTGCACTGAAGAACGACCGGCTGGCCGACTACACCTTCAACGTCGAAGGCCATGCCGACCCGCGGGGCAACGCCGACGCGAACATGGTGCTGTCACAGCAGCGCGCCGAGAGCGTGCGCGACTACCTGGTGACGACGCACAGCATCGCCGCCGACCGCCTGAAGGCCGAGGGCAAGGGCGACCACGACCTGCTGAACCGCGCGGTGCCGGCGGCGCCGGAGAACCGGCGGGTGACGATCGTGACGAACACGAAGTAGGCATGCCAGACAGAGAGCCGGTGGCCGGCAACGCCACGCAGGTGGCGTCGGCCCAGGCAGAACTGACGATCCAGGAGGCCGCCGACATGTTGAACGTGTCGCGCCCTCGTCTGCTGAAGCTGCTCGAAGGCGGATCACTGCCGTTCCGCCAGACTGGCACGCAGCGGCGCATCCGATTCGTCGACCTGATGGCGTTCAAAGACCGGCGCGACCGCGACAGTGATGCCGCGCTGGATGAACTGGCGCAGCAGGCGCAGAACCTCGGAATGGGCTACGAGTAGGCCTCGCCGTTCACGGTGGTGTAAGGCGCCTGCGTCCTGGAGAATTTCAATTTTCGGAGGTGGTCACGGTTCGTGACCACCTCCACCTTCTCCTCGGGGCTGAGGGCAAACAGGAAGTCGCGAGGAAATCGATTGGCATTCCGCTTGACAGCCCGGTTCAGCACCTTGGTCGACACACCCGTACAGCACGGCCAAGTCGGCATCAACAATCACCTTGTGGCCACGCACGACCGGGATGCGGCTCCCAATGGCCGGCTGACTCTCGCGTAATATCGCTCGCCATGTCCGACATGCTCGTCACCCTCTACAAGCTGCCACCGCTCGACGACGCGCTGGCCTCGGTGCAACGCCACGGCATCACCGTGCGGCGGGCGCTCGCGCCCGAGAAGCCGCGCATCCTGGCCTGGGCGGCCGAGCATTTCCCCGGCTGGGTGGCCGAGATCGATGTCGCGATCGGGCGCCTGCCTGTCGCCTGCTTCATCGCCGTGCGCGAGCAACAGATCGTCGGTTTCGCGTGCCACGACGCGACCTGCAAGAACTTCTTCGGGCCCGAGGGCGTGCTCGATGCGGTGCAAGGTCAGGGCGTCGGGCGGGCGCTGCTGCTGGCCGCGCTGCATGCGCAACGAGACCTCGGTTATGCCTACGCAGTCATCGGCAGCGCCGGGCCGAAGGCGTTCTACGAGAAGACGGTCGGCGCGGTCGTGATCGAGGGATCGTCGCCCGGGATCTATGCCGGGATGCTGCGGGCAAGCCTCGAATAGGATCTGCGCTTCGAGCACAACGCTTTCGAGGCTGGCTCGGCAAGCAAGGCCGTCAGCCTCTCAATCCAGGGCGACCGTCGGCTCCCAGACCATAGAAGTAGAGTTGGTCCGGAACAGAGACGGGCGCCTCGGGCGGGGCCGACGAGGGTCTGTGGAGAACGCCCTCGGCAATGACCATCAGCGCGTAGACCCCCAACGCGATACCCACCCCCGGCTCGTAGCCAGCAAGCCCGCACGCGATCGTTGGAGGCAGCATCGACAGTTTGACTCTGGCCCAGCCTTGGTTGTGAACTGCAAGGAATTCCCTGGCGCCATCCCGAACGAACCCGATGCCGTCACGGGCCGAGCCCACATGCTCTTGAATATGCAGGCTCTCGTCGAGAGTGACCAGGGTGTTGGTCAGCAGTTGCGACCGGTTCAGATTTCCAAACATTTGAGGTCTTGCTCCAATTTCGTGTGGCACCAATGCGAACCCGCACCGGAGTTGCCCATCGCAGGTGCCCGGTCATGGACGCTCCATGAGTGATTGACTTCGCAGATTCGATCCCAACGGCCGCGCATCGACCCACTTTGCGGATCTGTAGTTGAAGCACCTACTCATCGCACTCCTGCGGCGGGAGCCCCTTCGAGTCTTGTGACCCATCAAGCGATTGCAAGCCGTCAGAAGCCGAATCGGAATCGCCTACCCGAACTTCGCGCAACTCTTCGGAAGGTCTCTCACCGCCTGAAGCGTCGGGATCCTCGGCGTCGGCTGTCGAATCTTCGCGATCACTTGGGTTTTGACAGGACTGCCTCCATCGCTCGCCCCCCTGGGTAGTCAATGCGGTTCCAAGGCTCGACATCACCAGGAAACCTGCAATGGCCGCCAGGGTCGCAGCAGAGGAAAGGTTTTCATCGCTCAGCAGACTGAGGAGGTACCCGCCCATGCCAAGGCTTGGCAAACCCGCAGCCACCATGGCGCGTCCCGGATTGCGTTCAACGCACCCACAAGACGAACGTGCGAGACCTCGGGCGGTATTGAATTGGCGCTCGATAAAGCTTCCTCGCTCCTGTCCAGCGGGCCCCTCCTGCAAACTGAAAGAGTTGCTCCGCGATCGGCCTGTCGTTGGCGATGGAGTGCTCATGTCGGGTTCCTTTGAAGTCCTGGAGGCCATTCATGCCCCGACCGAACCCGCCCATGGCAGGTCGACGATCAGGACACCGAATGAGTGACCAACGGGTCGATCCGGTTCCACCGTGAACGATGTCTTCGTCCGTCTCTGCAGCCATCGCTCCCGCGATGGCCACACACACCGACACCGCGGGCACTCAGTCGACCAGCCGCCCCTGCTTCAACCGAAGCACCCGATCACAGCGCTTCGCCAGCGCCTCGTCGTGCGTGACCATCACGAAGGCCGTGCCCTGGTTGCGCGCGAGTTCCAGCATCAGCGCGAACACCCCATCGGCCGTCTCGCGGTCGAGGTTGCCGGTCGGCTCGTCGGCCAGCACGCAGGCCGGCTTGCCGGCCAAGGCCCGCGCGATCGCGACGCGCTGGCGCTCGCCGCCCGACAGCTCCGACGGCCGATGCTGCACGCGTGCCGCCAGGCCCACCTGCGCGAGCACCGCCTGCGCC
>NZ_JBFUFQ010000323.1:0-4970 GCF_056403355.1 Rhizobacter sp. P2_H3
CCTGCCTGGAAGCGCTTCTGGCTCTGCGGCGCCCAGCCGGGGTAGGTGCGCAGGATCTCGCCGATCTGCGCCAACTGGTGGCCTTGTATGCCGGCCAGGATGATGAAGGTGTGGTCGTCATGGGCGGTCGATCCGGGAGGCACCGTTCCGACCTCCTTCAGCGTGTTCGCCCAGGCGTCCAGGAACTCCACCGCCTTGTCGGCATAGCGGTTGTCCTGGGGGTCGGACAGCTTCCAGCGCAGTACCAGGGTCCAGGCGCGCGCGATGTCGCCGTACAGCGCGTACTTGGTGCTATCGGCCCGGTAGACCGCGGGCTGCGGATTGGGCTTGGCGTCCAAGGAGGCGTTGCGCTCAGCGCACAGCTTGTTCCACCATCCCGTCCACGGCTCCTGGCCTGCCTTGATGTGCGCGCGGATGCGCGTGGCGTCGTCTTCGGTGACCAAGAGGCCCGGGTGGCGGAAGGCGCCGCTCACCGAGGCCGGGGTCCGCAGGCCGGCAGCACCGGCATCTCCGGAGTCCTCATCGTCGCCGTCACGACAGCCCGGCAGCAGCGGCAGCGCGGGAAGCAAGGGAAACAGACCCAGGCCGAATGAGAATGCGCGCCGCGTGCGATGCGGCAACTCGTCGACGCGAGTGGCTTCCGGGGATGTCTTGGACACGCGGGGTTCCTTGTTTTTCCGTAGAGGTCGGCAAGCTAGCGCAAAACATCGGCGCCGTCCTGACGAAGCTGTGACGGCCGGTCCGTACCGTGCAAGGATTGCTTTTTTTCCGACGCATCGCCTCAAGTGGCCTGGGGATTGCATGTTCAACCTCTCATGCAATGGAGAGCGCGGCACGAGCCGCGCACCGCATGCGAATTGCGTTCACACCTGACCATCCTTGACAGCGGCGCCGTGTCGCGCGTCGAAGGGCGGGCCCGGTCTGACAAACAAGGTCACTGCCGCACAACGAGCTCCTGCTCGTCGACGCCTCCCTCGGTGTGGCGGCGATCCGACTGTCCTGCAATTCGACGCGCACGATGAATGAAGTTTCTTGTTTGTTCAAAGAGGAAAAAATGCCGAACGCACTGAACGCCGCCCCCGTCCGCCTGGTGGCGCTCTCCCTCATGATGGCTGGTGTCGTCTCCTGTGGCGGGAGCGGGGCATCGTCCTCCGGTTCCGATGCGGCGCCCCCGCCCTCTTCCGGAACTCCGCCTCCTCCTGCACCACCTGCAGCCCCTGCGCCTCCTGCCGCCCCTGTGCCGCCTGCGCCGCCTGCTTCGATCAACGCCAGCCTCGGCGTACCCGGTCGGCTGCTGGTTGGCCTGGGTGCCGGCAACAAGATCGCCGACATGACGAGCCAGCAGATTCGACCGGACATCATCGACACGTACCTGGTCGGGGTGGGAGATGGTTCGTGGCCGTACTGGAACAGCCCCGATGGGGCCTACGTCACCTATGCCTCCGCGAACGCCAAGGCGGCCGGCGCCGTGCCCCTGTTCACGCTCTACCAGATGGCCTCCAGGGGCGAAGGGAACCTCAGCGCCATCAACGACGCAAGCTTCATGGCCAGCTACTGGTCACAGGTCAGGCTGATGTACCAGAAGATCGGGGCGACGGACCAACCGACGCTCGTCAACCTGGAACCGGACTTCTGGGGCTTCGTGCTGACAGGTGCTCCCGGCGGCGACCCGACGAAGGTGCCGGCGCGCGTGAGCACGGTGAGCGAATGCGCAGGCCAACCGGACGACGTCACGGGGCTCGCGCGCTGCCTGCTGACGCTCGGGCGGACCTATGCACCCAAGGCGAAGATCGGCTTTCCGCCGTCCTTCTGGGGACGGGATGCCACCACCGTCGGCAACTTCATGCTGAAGCTCGGGGCGGACAAGGCCGACTTCATCGTGGCGCAGACGGTCGACCGTGACGCCGGTTGCATGGAAGTCAGCCCGCCCCCCGACGAGTGCGCCGGGCGAGGCAACGGTCCGTTCTACTGGGACGAAGCCAACGTGGCGACGCCCAACTTCCGCCAGAACCTCGACGAGTGGAGCACCGCGCGAAGCGTGCTCGGGAACCTGCCCATCCTGTACTGGCAGACGCCGATGGGCGTGCCTTCGGCGACCCCCGGCGGCACTCCCGGACACTTCCGCGACAACCACGTCCACTACATGCTCACGAACCCGACGCAGTACACCGCCATCGGCGTGTTCGGGATCGTGTTCAGTGGCGGCGGGAGCACCTCGGCCAACATCACCACCGACGGTGGACAGTTCGCCCGCACGTTCAAGGCGTACCTGGCAAACCCGGCCGCGCTTGCTCACTGAAGGCCTTCGACCTGCCTGCCCCCGAGGGGGCGGCAGGATGCGTGCGTTCAGTTGCTGTAGAACAAGCCTCGGCAGCCGCCGGCGGTGTAGACCCGTCCGTAGAGGTTCTGATCGGCCGCCATCAGGTTGATGCCGCCGAACTGGTGCGCATCGTCGTTGAAGCGCTGCCAGCTGGTGCCGGCGTCGTCGGAGCGGTACACGCCCCACACGCCGTTCATCGCACCCACCACGTAGACCGCGGCCGAGTACGCGGCGCCCGCCCTGGCCTTGCCCAATGCCAGCACGCTGGCGCCCTGCACCTCGGGCCACTGCCCGGGGTCACGACTGCCCCAGACCGACGCAAAGTTGCTGAGCTTCGTCCAGTTCGCGCCCGAATCCACCGAGTGATACACGGCGTTGCCGTCGGCCAGCCAGAGGTCGCCCTCGACGTTGGGGTTGACCGCCATCGACGTGTTCCCGAAGGGATTGGCGCGCAGGTTGGCAGACACCGAGCCCGGGCTCAGCGTGAAGTTGTGGCCGCCATCGGTCGAGACGTAGACCTTGCCCGGCGTGCCCCACCAGGCACCGCCCGAGTCGTAGGCATAGACCTTGTTCGCGTTCTTGCGGTCCGCCACCATGCGGTAGCTGCGAGGGAACCCGCCGATGACGGTGAGCGCCGGCAGGTTGGTGGCCGTCCAGCTGGCGCCGTTGTCGGTGGTGTACGACGGCACCGAATCGGCCGGCGCCCACACGGCCTTGTTGCGCGCGGTGACGGCGATGTTCGACGCTTCGCTCGTGTTGGCCACGCCGCCGGCGGCGAGTGAGGCAAAGGTCGCCCAGGTCTTGCCGCCGTCGCCGGACCAGAAGCCGGTGCCCTTGCCGCTCGAGTTCAGCAGGCCGACCCCGGCGATGTAGAGCGGATCGGACCACGCCACGTCGGACGAATTGCCGTTGCTCCATTGGGTGGAAGGACCTTGGGTCGGCTTCTTCGCGAGGTCGGTGTAGACCCACGTTCCAACGTCGCCCACTGAGTAGATCACCGGATAGGGCGCGCCGGCCGGCGGCGTCCTGAGGGCCAGCGCGCAGGTCTCCTCGAGCCCGTCGACGGCAAAGGTCCAGCTCGGCGTGGCCGAGGAGGCGTTCCGGGTTTCCCAGATGCCGCCGCCGTACACGTGCAGGACGTGGTCGCGGTCGGAGGGATCGATCTCGACGTCGTCGATCCAGCCGGAGAAGCCGTCGTCGGCCGGCGTATGCGGCATCGTGGCCGCGATCTCGCGCCAGGTGCTGCCGCCGTCATCGGACAGCTGGACGATCTTCTGGCCGCTGTAGTTGCCCCAGGTGTTGGTCACGCCCAGTGCAATGCGCGCCGTCGAGCCGGTGCCGAAGACGGACAGGCCGCCATAACCGGAGGCGTCGTTGCTGTTGAGCAAGGTCCAGGTGCTGCCGCCGTCGAACTTGTAGAGACGGGCGGGACCGGGCGAACTCGGGCCCGCGCCCTGGGTGAACACCACATAGAACTTGCCGTCGGCGGCCCGCACCATGTGCGGGATGTGGGAGCCGGACACCGGCGTCGAGACCGCAGTCCACGATGCCCCGCCGTTGGTGGACTTGTACAGGTTCGAACCCAGGCCCGCCACGCTGACGTAGTCCGGCGCGATGGCGGCGTAGAGGGTCGAGGTCGCCGTGCCCGTGCCCCGGGTCCCGGTGTCGTAGACCACCAGCTCGACACCCATCACCTGGCCGCCCGCCGCGTTGATCTGGTCGGCGCTCATCTTGGTGGACGACAGCGCGTTGACCTGCGCCCACGTGGCGCCGGAGTCCGCGCTCTTCCACAGGCCGGCCGTGCGCGAGCCGTAGAACAGCGTCGACGGCTTGTTCGGGTCGACCATCAGCCGTTCGCCGATGGCCCGGCCGTTGTTGTTGCCACCCGCGGAGAACGGYAGGTCGACGTGGGACCAATGGTCGCCGCGGTCGCTGGAGCGGTACAGCCGGGCGGTGGCATCCGCCGAGGCGTACATGCCGCCGACCAGGTAGACGGCCTGGTCGTTGTTCGGGTCCAGCGCGATGCTTTCGACCCCGTGGTAGGAGCCTTCGGCGCCGCTGAAGCCGTCGGTGATCGGCACCCAGGCCTTGGTGGCCTGGTTCCAGCGATAGGCGCCGCCGACGTCGGTGCGTGCGTAGAGAACGTTCGCGGACGTGGGATGGAAGACGAGACCGGTGACGTAGCCGCCGCCGCCGTACTTCGCGTTGGTCCAGGCGGTGCCGTGGGTCACGGACGCCGCCGCGGAGGCCGCACCTTCCCCGGTGGCGTTCGAGGCCGTGACCACGAAGTAATACGTCGTGCCATTGACGACGGTGCTGTCGGCCAGGCTCGTCGAGGACGTCGAGCCGATCAGCGTGCCTCGCTGGCCCTGCGTTGTCGACCGGTAGACCCGGTACGCGGTGGCTCCGGACACGGCGGCCCAGCTGACGGTCACCTGGGCCCCGGCGTCGGTCGCCTTCACGCTTCCCACAGCCCCCGGCACGGCGGCCGGCGCAGGCGCAGGCGCAGGCGCAGGCGCAGGCGCAGGCGCAGGCGCAGGCGCAGGCGCAGGTGCGGGCGCAGGCGCAGGTGCAGGTGCGGGCGCAGGCGCAGGTGCAGGTGCAGGTGCAGGTGCAGGTGCAGGTGCAGGTGCAGGTGCAGGTGCAGGTG
>NZ_JBFUFQ010000324.1:0-4952 GCF_056403355.1 Rhizobacter sp. P2_H3
CCTTGAACACATGCGCGATCACGTGCAGCGACGCATCCGGCTGCGCATGCAGCTCCTTCGCATCCGCACCCTCGCCCTTGAAGAACTGCGGCGGGTTGCCTTCGGTCGGGTTCGGCAGCAGCAGGTCGATCACGTCGAGCAGCTCGGCCACGCCGGCGCCGTTGCGCGCCGAGACGAAGCAGATCGGGACCAGGTGACCCTCGCGCAGCGCCTGCTCGAGCGGTGCATGCAGCTCGCGCGGGTCGACGTCGCCATCGTTGAGGTAGCGGTCGACGAAACCGGGGTCGACCTCGACGACCTGCTCGACCAGCGCGCGGTGCGCCGTCTCCACAGAAGAAAAATCCGCCTCGCCGGACGGATTGAAGAAGCAGTCGACCACCTGGGTGCCCTGGGCCGCGGGCAGGTTCAGCGGCAGGCACTCCTTGCCGAAGGTGGCCTGGATCTTCGCGACCAGGTCCGGCAGGTCGAGCCCCTGCGCATCGATCTTGTTGACGATGATCATGCGGCACAGCCCGCGGTGCGCCGCCCAGTCCATCATGCGCGAGGCCATCATCTCGATGCCGGTCTGCGCGTTGATCACGATGGCCGCGGTCTCGACCGCCTCCAGCGCCGTCATCGACTGGCCGACGCAATCGGGCATTCCCGGCGTGTCGATCAGGTGGATCTGCGCGCTGCCATGCCCGAAGTGCATCAGCGTCGAGTTCAGCGAATGCTGCACGCGGCGCTCCATCGGGTCGAAATCGCTGACCGTCGTGCCGCGCTCCAGGCTGCCGGGCGCGCCGATCGCCCCCGCCTTGCACAGCAAGGCCTCGGTCAGGCTGGTCTTGCCGGATGCCGTCTGGCCGACCAGCGCGAGCGACCGGATGGCCGCGATCCCGGTGTTCACGGGATTCGATAGGCTTGACATGGCGCTCTCCTTTCGCGCCACAGGCGCTGAGCGGTGAGGGGGCGATCGAGGTTAGTGGATCGCACCGGCGGCGGCAAGCGGGGGCACCCGCGGCCGCGGCGGAGGGCATCGATCCCGGGCATGGTGGTGTCCTACAGCAGGCGGTACCGGTGGCCGACAGCCGGCGCGAGCGGTCCGCGTCACAGTGACCCTTCAGGCAACGGTCGTTTGCCCGAAGGATCCGTCATGACCACCCAGCCAGATTCCGGCCGCAACACCGGCCGAAAGAGCGACACCACCGTGCGGCGTGACCGCGACGCGGAGCCGCAGCTGCCGCACGAACGCGACGAGTCGAGCCAGAAGGACGAGACGCCGCGCCCGCGCATCGAGCAGGCGCACCGCGACGTGTCGCGCGGCCTGGTCGACACCGACCGCGGGCCGCCGATGGACAAGGCCTACAAGAAGCAGCAGTGACGGAGGTCGCTCAGGCCCGCACGATCGCCAGGCCCAGCGTCTCGAACCCGGCCAGCGCCTTCTTCGGCGTGTCGCCGTCGACGATCAGCCCGGTGGCGGCGCTGCAGGGCGCGATCGTGTACGCCGAGGCGCTCTGCAGCTTCTCGGCCGAGGCCGGCACCCAGGTTTCGGCCGCCTGCGTCATCAACGCGCGCTTGATGTGCGACTCTTCCAGGTCGCCGGTGGACAGCCCCGCGCCGATGGAGATGCCGGTGACGCCCATGAAGTACAGATCGGCCCGGATGCGGCCGATCGCCTCCAGCGCGCCGGCACCGACTGACACCACCGAGTGCTTGAACAGCCGGCCGCCGATCAGCACGACCTCGATCAGCGGATGCCCGACCAGCTCGATCGCGATCGTCGGGCTGTGGGTGACGATGGTCGCGCGCAGCGTGGCCGGCAGCTGCCGCGCCAGCTGCTGGCAGGTGGTGCCGCCGTCGATGAAGACGATCTGCCCGGGCTGCACCATCGCGGCCGCGGCGCGCGCGATGCTCGCCTTGCCCTGCGGCTCGACCGCGCGCCGCGCCGAGAAATCGGCCACGGCGCTGGATGCCGGCAGCGCGCCGCCGTGCACCCGCTGCAGCAGGCCCTCGGCCGCGAGCGCGCGCAGGTCGCGCCGGATCGTGTCTTCCGACAGCCCCAGTTCCTCGCTCAGCGTCGCGGCGACGACCTGTCCGTCCTGCTTCAGGCGGCCGAGGATCAGTTGCTTGCGTTGTTCGGTCAGCATGGCCGCGAGTTTGCACGAAATTGCTTGACAGTGCACGAACATGCACGAATCATCGCGTTTCCATCCTTGAACCGGAGATCCCCGTGAACGACCGCGTGCGCATCGTCGACGTGAAGGTGCTGAGCGACGACTGGTATGTGCTGAAGAAGACGAGCTTCGACTTCCAGCGCAGCGACGGCAGCTGGCAGCGCCAGAGCCGCGAGACCTACGACCGCGGCAACGGCGCGACGATCCTGCTCTACAACCGCGAGCGCCGCACGGTGGTGCTGACGCGCCAGTTCCGCTTCCCGGCCTACGTGAACGGCACGCCCGACGGCATGCTGATCGAGGCCTGTGCCGGCCTGCTGGACCGCGACGACCCTGCGACCTGCATCCGCCGCGAGACCGAGGAGGAAACCGGCTACCGCATCGCCGAGGTGCGCCCGGTGTTCGAGGCCTACATGAGCCCGGGCTCGGTGACCGAGCGGCTGCACTTCTTCGTCGGCGCCTACGAGGCGCGCGACAAGGTGTCGGCCGGCGGCGGCGAACAGCACGAGGGCGAGGACATCGAGGTGCTCGAACCCACGCTCGACGAGGCGCTGGCCTGGGTCGCGGCGGGCAGGATCCGCGACGGCAAGACCATCATGCTGCTGCAGTACGCGAAGCTGAACCGGCTGGTCGACTGATCAGCCGGCGTCGGATGCGAGGCGCGACACCGGCACGGTGATGCTGCGGTCGATCGTGCCGTCCTTGCCCTGGTCGACGGTGATCGTCGCGAGCGCGTTCGCGATCGCGAGGCCCACGGCGGCATGCGGCAGCGTGATCGCCCAGGTGCCGGCGATCGGCAGGCCGGTCGGGCCGTAGGTGGCGCTGCCCTGCGTCGCGACGGTGTAGCGGGCCGAACCGTTCGGCAGCGTGAGCCCCATCGTGTGCGTGCCGTTGATCGAGCTGCCCTGCAGCACGCCGTCGACCAGCGTGGCCTGGCGCGTGATGTCGACGGCGCTGAGCGAGAAGTTGGCGGTGCGGCCGTCGTAGTGCGTCGTCAGGCCGAGGCTCTCCGACGTGAAGTGGCTCGTCAGCTGTGTCGTTGTGCCGTTGGTGGTCGACGAGACGGTGCGCGCGGTGTCGCCGTTCAGCGTGACGCTGCCGCGCGGCAACGCGGCCGACAGCGCGACGGCTTCGGTGGTGACCGACAGCGTGTTCGCATCGGCCGTCACCACCGTCATCGTCAGCGAGCCGCTGACGGCGGCCGCGCCGGTGGCGCCGGCGCAGTCCATGAAGGTCAGCGTGTAGACCTCGCCGGCATCGAGTTGCCCGTTCAGCAGGCTGCCGGGCGTGCCGCCGGTGATGCTGAGCACCGCGCTGCCGCCGCCGGCGCAGTCGACCGTGGCGTTCGTGACCGCCAGGGCCGACACGCCTTGCGCCGATTCATGGGCGGCCGCCACCGTGGCCTGCGTGGCCACCACCGACTGGGCCGCGAGCACGCTGGTGTCGAGCACCGTGCCCGCGTCGCCGGAGACCAGCGTGGCGTTCGCGCTGTAGCCGGTGGCGGTGTCGAGGCTCAGCTGCTCGCCGGCGTCACTGTTGCTGCTGCCCCCGCCGCCGCAGGCGGCCAGCGCAGTGGTGCACAGCAGGGCGAGCGGAAAGCGGGCGGTACGGCGGATCGAACGGCTCATGGCGGGCTCCTCGGAAAGTTGTGGGTGTCCATTGAACGCGGTGGGCCGCGGCGTGGCGACCGCGTTGCGCGACGATTTGCGACAGCATTGAAACATCAGCCGAGCGTGACGCGCACGCGGTGCGTGCTGCCATCGCGCTCGAAGGCCAGCGCGCCGCCGAGCCGCGTCGCGACCTGCCGCACGATCGCGAGACCGAGGCCGGTGCCGGGCCGCGAGCGGCTGCCGTCGCCGCGCGCGAACGCATCGGTCAGGCGCTCCACGGCCTCGGCAGGGATGCCGTCGCCGGCATCGTCGACGGTGATCCAGGCCTGCGCGGCCGAGCCGCCGACGCGCACCCGCACCGGCGGGCGGCCGTGCTTCAGCGCGTTGTCGACGAGGTTGGCGATCAGCCGCTCGACGAGCAGCCGGTTGGCGTGCTCGCGTGGCAATGCGGCCGGCGCGTCGAGCGAGAGTTCGGCGGCGGGCCGCTCGAAGCTGCTGACGACCTGCCGCGCGACGGCGGCGAGGTCCACCGTCTCGTCGCACGGCAGTTCGCCGGCGCGCACGTGGTCGAGGAAGCTCTCGATCAGCCGGTCGGCGTCCTGCACGTTGCGCACGATGCTGGCGCGGCGGGCCTGCGTCTCGGGGGTGTCGGGCAGCAGCTCGGCGGCCATGCGGATGCGGCCGAGCGGGCTGCGCAGGTCGTGCGAGACGCCGGCCAGCAGCACGGCCCGTTCACGCTCGTGCTGCTGCAGGCGCTCGAGCAGGTCGCGGTAGGCGGCGGCTATCGCGGCCACCTCGGGCGAGGCGGCCGCCGGAGCGGCGGCCGGTGCGGGCTGGCCCGGTTGATGGGCCTGCATCCGTTCGCGCAGTTGTTCAAGCGGTCGTGTGAGGCGCCGCGTGAAGCGCCAGCTGACGCCGGCGACCAGCGCGCTGGTGATCAACAGCGCGAGCAGCGTGCGCGCCGACCACGCCGGCACGACGACCTGGCCCGCGACGCCCAGCCATGTCGCCGGCCGGCCCGGCGGCACCACCTGCAGCCACAGCATCGGCTCGCCGCGGCCCGTGCCCAGCCGCACTTCGTCGACCTGCACGTCGCGTGCCRCCAGCGCCTGCCGCAGCGCGACGAAGCGCGGCGCGTTGCGCGCGGTGCGCCGGGATTCCGGCGGGGCCGTGTCGCGCTGTTGCACGG
>NZ_JBFUFQ010000325.1:0-4911 GCF_056403355.1 Rhizobacter sp. P2_H3
CTGTGAAGCTCCTGCACGGACCGATCATCTGCGACGCGCTCGATCACCGATTGCATCGCGGAGAATGACCGATGACCCGAACGCGATAGATCAATTCGGCACACCCCACCCCTGAACGGCACATGAAATCAGCCCGCTTGGTCATCGCCTTCTTCCACGCCAGGATGGAGGATTCGTGCGTTGCGGCTCAAGCCGTTCTTGCTTCGAGGAGCATTCCCGCTCGCTGGCGCGACCTGCCTCCTGCGCAAGGCCTTGATGCAGTCCTGCATGAGTTGCCGGCCCGCGATGGCGCGCCTGGCGGTCTCTTTTTCAGCTCACCCGAATGCGACGCGTGGACTGGTTTCGTCARTCGCATGGATGACGGGTGGTACACCCTCGTCAATGCGATGACGAGGAACCACTCTCAACTGGAAGCCCTGTTCATCAGTGCCGACCTGGCTGACTCACACCATCCATCTACAGCCTTCGAGTTCTTCCGTGGAGGGGCATCGGTCCGGCGCGTCCACGCATGGAAGGAGGACGATGGATGGCATTTCGTCAATCGTGGCATCCCGCTGCCCTTTGAAGACACATCGCGCTACTCGCAGCGATTGATAGGTGAGCGCCTGACCCTCGCAATCCTCGATGAGATGTCGGCGAAGCTTGGAATCAAGCTGGCGGCACTCAGAGCAGCCGGAGATCTCACCGCGGCTCGCGTGCTTGCGACATAGCACCACCTGTCTCTGCGGCCTGAGACAGAAGCCGCGCTCCCACTAAACCCCCGCCGTACTGATCACCTGATGCCGTATCGCCAGGTGCACCAGCGCCGCCGAGGTCGCCACACCGAGCTTCTCCTTGATCGCCGTCTGCAGGTTCGCCACGGTCTTCGGACTCAGCTTCAGCGCCTCGGCGCATTCGCCGGCCGAGTGGCCTTGCGCGAGCAGCCGGAACACCTCGAACTCGCGTGCGCTCAACTCGGCCAGCCGGCCGGCCTCGTCGTGCGGGTCGCGTTCGAGCAAACCGGGCGGCAGCTCGCGGCCCAGGTACCGGCGCCCCGCATGCAGTTCGCGCACCGCATCCACCAGGCACTCCGGCGCACTCGCCTTCGTCAGGAAACCCCGCGCGCCGGCCTGCAGCGCACGCCGCACCAGCACCGGCGCGTCATGCATGCTGAACACCAACAGCCGCGCCTGCGCGTCGCGCAGCAGCACGCGGCGCAGCACCTCCAGCCCCCCGCCTCCGGGCATCGCCAGATCCGTCACCAGCACGTCGGGCTGCAGCGCGATGAAGGCCGCGCAGGCCTCGTCGGCATCCCCGGCTTCGGCCACCACCCGGATGTCGCCCGCCTGGTCGAGCAGCCGCAGGTAGCCGCTGCGCACCACCGGGTGATCGTCGGCGAGCAGCACGCGGATCATGCGGGCGCCTTGTCGGACAATGCGGTGGCCAGCCGGGATGCAGCCGGCATCGGCACGCGCAGCACCAGCTGCACGCCGGCACCGGGCGATGCGCGCACCTCCAGCTCACCACCCAGCGCCGCGGCCCGCTCGGTGGCACCCAGCAGCCCGAGGCCGCGCGTGGCAGCAGCCAGGTCCATGCCCCGGCCATCGTCCTCCACGCTGAGCTGCAGCTCGCCCTGCGCACTGCGGCCCAGCTTCACGCGCACCGCGCTCGCGCGTGCATGGCGCATCACGTTGGTCAGGGCCTCCTGCGTCACGCGGTAGAGCGCGATGTCAACCGCGTCGCCCAGTTCCCGCGGCAGCGCCTCGTGGTGAAAGATGCAGGGCACGCCGCTGCGCTCCTCCCACGACTCGCACAGCTCCTGCAGCGCGGCGATCAAACCCAGCTCGTCGAGGTTGGCCGGCCGCAGCCGGCGCAGCATGCCGCGCACCGCCTGGTACAGCTGCTGCGCTGCGCGGTCGGCCCGCTCGGCAGACGCCAGCGTGGCCGCCCGGTCGGCCGCGCCGCACAGCCGGATCAGTGCTGTCTCGGCACGCACCGCGGCACAGCCCTGCCCCAGTTCGTCGTGCAGCTCGCGGGCCAGCGCCAGCCGTTCGCTCTCCTGCACCGCGATCAGCTGGCGCGCCAACTCCTGGTTGTGCATCAGCAGCTCGCGGGCCTGCGCCTCGGCCTGTTCGCGCAGCGCGAGCTGCGCGCGGGCGTCGCGCGCGCGGCGCAGCGCATACCAGGCCAGGCCACCGGCCAGCACCGTCAGGCTGAAGGGCAGCTCGTCGGCCTGCCAGTGCTCGTGCGGCAGCGCCCAGCGCTGCACGCGCTCGCTCAGTTCAAAAAACGACGCCAGGCCGTAGCTCGCCAGCGTCGTGAGCACGACGACGGCGGCATCGCCGAGGGAACGACGCTCAGCTGCCGCCACGCGTCAGGCCCATGCGTTCGACGATGAGCCCCTCCTTGATGAACTGCTGGCGGCAGACCTCGGCGTAGTCCGCCGGGCCGAGGTAGTCGATCAGCTGGTCGTACTTGGCCAGCTCCTGGATGAACAGCGGGTCGAACATCGCCTTCCTGAACGCATCGTGCAGCACCGTGACCACCTCGGCCGGCAGCCCGCGCGGCCCGCCCAGACCCCAGGGCGACATCGCGACGATGTCGTGGCCCAGTTCGCGCAGCGTCGGCACCTGCGGCCAGCGCTTCGAGCGCTCCGCGGCAAAGGTGGCAAGCAGCCGCAGCCGGCCCGAATCGACGAAGGGCCCGAAGCCGGTGGAGTTGACGCCGGCCATCACCTGGCCGTTGTCGACCGCGATCATCTGCTCCGAGGTGCCCTTGTACGGCACGTGGATGTACTTCAGGCCGCGCGCGGTGAACAGCTCCTCCAGCACCACGTGCGGCGTGGTGCCGACACCATTGGTCGCGATGGTCAGCCGGCCCGGGTTCTGGCGCGCGTAGGCGAACAGGTCGGCGAGCTTGCGGAACCTGCTGGACGCGCTGACCAGCACGCCGAAGGTGACGCCCGAGACCTGGATGATCGGCGTCACGTCGCGGATCGGGTCCCACAGCACCTTCTGCGTGTGCACCGCGCGGAAGATCGGCTGCGGCAGCTGCGCGATCGTGTAGCCGTCGGGCTCGGCCTGCTGCAGCACCGGCATGGCCAGCGTGCCGCCGGCGCCGCCGCGGTTCTCGGTGATCACCGGCTGCCCCAGGTGGTGCGAGGCCAGCTCGGCCAGCAGGCGCAGCGAGATGTCGGTCGCGCCGCCGGCYGGCCACGGGATCCACAGCGCGATCGGGCGCGACGGGTATGGCGACTGCGCACGCGCCAGCGGCCACGCGCCGAGCGCGGCGGCGCTGCCGATCAAGCGGCGGCGGGTGACGGTCATGCCGGCCCCCCACCCCGTTTGGCGAGACCACCGAAGCCGCGCTGCGGGTCGTAGCCCCAGCACGCGACGGCAAAGAACACGACCAGGCAGCCCAGCACCACCCACGGTGCGGCGCCCGGGTCCTTGCCGTACAGCGCGAAGCGGATCCACTCCACCGCGTGCGTGAACGGGTTGAAGCGCGCCGCCTGGTACACCCACCCGGCGCCCGACTCCTGCAGCTTCCACAGCGGGTAGAGCGCGGTCGACAGGAAGTACATCGGAAAGATCACGAAGTTCATCGTGCCGGCGAAGTTCTCCAGCTGCTTGATGTGCACCGACAGCAGCAGGCCCAGCGCCCCCAGCATCAGCGCGCCGCACACCAGCGCGAGCAGCGCATGCAGGCCGGCCCACGAGAACAGCGGCAGCTCGGTGCCCAGCAGCATCGCCACCACCACGAAGGCCAGCGCCTGCAGCACCGACAGCAGCGCGGTCGCGCACAGCTTGCAGAACAGCAGCCACGCGCGCGGCAGCGGCGCGGTGAGCAGCAGGCGCATCAGGCCCATCTCGCGGTCGTAGACCATCGCCAGCGACGACTGCATGCCGTTGAACAGCAGCACCATGCCGACCAGGCCCGGCGCGATGTAGACGTCGTACGGGATGTACGTGTCATACGGCTCGACGATCGCGACGCCGAACACGTTGCGGAACCCGGCAGCGAACACGGCCAGCCACAGCAGCGGCCGCACCAGCGCCGAGACCAGCCGGCCGGTCTGCTGCGAGAACTTGAACAGCTCGCGCACGACGATCGCCTGCAGTGCCTGCAGGGCATGCGCGATGCCGTGGCGCGCCGCCGGCCCGGCCTCTGCGAGGACAGGAGGCGTCACAGGTTTCACCGCGTCGCTTTGCATAGCTTCTCCGGGGCATCGGCGCCCAAGGTGTCCAGCACGTCGGTCGGATGCAACAGCCCCTCGATCGGCGCCTGTGCGATCACGCCCTGCCCGTCAGTCAGCAGCATCGACTGGCGCAGCTGCCCGTCCCACGGCCGGAAGCTCAGGCTGCCGCCCTTCGAACCGTCGACCGGCGTCGCAGCCAGCGCCTTCGCCCACGCGGCGTTCGGCCCCTTCGGTTCGGCGGCGGCGATCGCGATCAAGGCCTTGCCGCCCATCCAGGCGGCCCAGTCGTGGTCGGTCATCGGCCGCTTCACCGCCTTCGCGAAGCGGCGCGACACCTGGGGCGCCCCGTAGCGCTCGAACTGCGCATGCCAGGCCAGCGCCACCAGCCCGGCGTCGCCGACCACCGGCCGCGGCAGCACGATGCGGTACGGCAGGCTGCGCGCGAACTCGCCGTTGCTGTCGACCACCCACACCGCGTCGTAGGCGGTGCCGGCGGTCAGCAGCAGCGGGTTGGCGAGGTCGCGCTCGCGCGGGTCGGCAGAGAGCTTGTAGGGCTTGGTCGCGACCACCTGCAGCCCGTAGCGCTTGATCGAGGCCTGCGCGGTGGCCGCGCGCAGCTGGTCCTGCGGCGTGCTGCCGACCAGCAGCAGCAGCTTGCTCCATTTGCGCGACACCAGCGTCTGTGCGAGCGCGTCGGCGCGCATGCGCTCGCTGGGGATCAGGTGGAACAGCCG
>NZ_JBFUFQ010000326.1:0-4870 GCF_056403355.1 Rhizobacter sp. P2_H3
GGCGCTGGCGTCGCGGCGGCAGCCGCTTCGGCCGCCGGGGACAGCGCCGGCGACGTGGCCGGAGCCGGTGCCGGCGCAGCAGCCAGGTTGCGCGTCGACGGCGGGTCGAACAGCATCGTGTACTCGCGCACCAGGCGGCCGGTCGACCAGGTGATCTCGAGGATCACGTCGACGAAGGGCTCCTGCACGGCGCGATCGCTCGTGACCTTCAGGAAGGCGCGGCCGTCGGGACGGCGCTGCAGCGAGACCTGCGTGGCCGGCAGCACCTGGTTGTAGTCGACGCCCGCGGCGCGGTACGACTCCGGCGGCGCGATGCGCACGTTCAGGTTCGACGCCTCTTCGGGCGTCAGGCTCGTGACCTCGATTTCCGCGCGGAGGGTTTCACCAAGCGCCGACTGGACCGCCAGCCGCCCGAGGCCGAGCGCCCAGGCGTTGGTGGCAGACAGACACATGGCAGCGATGGCCACGCCGGTCAGAGCAAAGCGGCGAGCGAACAACGAATTTCTTTTCAAGGCGTCTCCCAAGTGGAGGTGGCGGGCAGTGCACAGGCTCCCGTCGATTGGCGTCGTTCTTCTTGAGAAACCAGCACGCACCCCAGGCGCAGTAGAAAACACAATAACATCAACTAGATACGAAGACAAGCTCATGCATTGGCTGACGTTCCCGCCAGAGACGGGATTCGGGGCTTCTGGGGAGTGTCCTGTTGCAGTACGGCAACGCAACAGAACACTCCGTCTTCACTGGTAACTCTCTGTCACTCCAACGGAATTTCCGCCGGTCACTGACCCAGCAGGATCCGCAGCATGCGGCGCAGCGGTTCGGCCGCGCCCCACAGCAACTGGTCGCCGACCGTGAAGGCGCCGAGGTATTCCGGCCCCATCGCCATCTTGCGCAGGCGTCCCACGGGAATCGTCAGCGTGCCGGTCACCGACACCGGCGTCAGGTCCGTAATCGTCGCCTCACGCGTGTTCGGCACGACCTTGACCCACGCGTTGTCGTTGGCGATCAAGGCCTCGATGTCGGCCAGGGGCACGTTCTTCTTGAGCTTGAACGTCAGCGCCTGGCTGTGGCAGCGCATCGCGCCGATGCGCACGCAGAAGCCGTCGACCGGAATGGGCGGCGTGCCGAAGCCCGTGCCCTGCCCGAGGATCTTGTTGGTCTCGGCCTCGCCCTTCCACTCTTCCTTGCTCATGCCGTTGCCGAGATCCTTGTCGATCCACGGGATCAGGCTGCCGGCCAGCGGGACGCCGAAGTTGGCGATCTCCGCTTCGGACAGCGAGCGCTGCTTCGCGACGAGCTTGCGGTCGATCTCGAGGATCGCGCTCTTCGGGTCGTCGAGCAGCGGGCGCACCTCGGCGTTCAGCGTGCCGAACTGCGTCAGCAGCTCGCGCATGTGCTGCGCGCCGCCGCCCGAAGCCGCCTGGTAGGTCTGGGTGCTCATCCACTCGACGAGGCCCGCCTTGTAGAGCGCGCCCACGCCCATCAGCATGCAGCTGACGGTGCAGTTGCCGCCGATCCAGTCGCGCTGGCCGGCCGCCAGTGCGTTCTTGATGACCGGCATGTTGACCGGGTCGAGCACGATGACGGCGTTGTCCTTCATGCGCAGCGACGACGCCGCATCGATCCAGTGCCCGTTCCAGCCGGCGTTGCGCAGCTTCGGGTAGACCTCGTTGGTGTAGTCGCCGCCCTGGCAGGTGATGACGATGTCGCAGCGCTTGAGCGCCTCGATGTCGTTCGCATCCTGCAGCGTGGTCTCGTTCTTCGCGTAGGCGGGCGCCTTGCCGCCGGCATTGCTGGTGCTGAAGAACACCGGCTCGATCAGCTCGAAGTCGTTCTCTTGCGCCATGCGGTCGATCAGCACCGACCCCACCATGCCTCGCCAGCCCACCAGGCCGACCAATCTCGTTGCCATCTTTCTGTCCTGTCCGTTGAATTCGTTCGTGAAGGGTTTCGTCGAAAAAGCGTCGGGTCAGCCGTTCGCTTTCAGGTGGGCGACCACAGCGTCGCCCATCTCCTTCGTGCCCACCTTCGTGGTGCCTTCACTGTGAATATCGGCGGTGCGCAGCCCCTTGGCCAGCACCGCCTTGACAGCCGCCTCGATGCGCAGCGCCGCGGCTTCCTGGTTCAGGCTGAAGCGCAGCATCATCGCCGCCGACAGGATGGTGGCCAGCGGGTTCGCGATGCCCTTGCCGGCGATGTCCGGAGCCGAGCCGTGGCTGGGCTCGTACAGCCCCTGGTTCTTCGCGTTCAGCGAGGCCGACGGCAGCATGCCGATCGAGCCGGTCAGCATCGCCGCCTCGTCGCTGAGGATGTCGCCGAACATGTTGCCGGTGACGATCACGTCGAGCCGCTTCGGATCCTTCACCAGCTGCATCGCCGCGTTGTCGACGTACATGTGCTCCAGCGCCACGTCGGGGTACTGCGCATGCACCTCGGTGACGACGTCGCGCCAGAACTGGAAGGTCTCCAGCACGTTGGCCTTGTCGACGCTCAGCACCTTCTTGTTGCGCTTGCGCGCCGCCTGGAACGCGACATGCGCGATGCGCTCGATCTCGGGGCGCGAATAGCGCATCGTGTCGAAGGCCTCGTCGGCGCCGGCGAACGCGCCGTCGGGCGACTTCCGGCGGCCGCGCGGCTGGCCGAAGTAGATGTCGCCGGTCAGCTCGCGGATGATCAGCAGGTCGAGGCCGGCCACCACCTCGGGCTTCAGCGTCGACGCATGCGTCAGCTCCTCGTAGCAGATCGCCGGGCGGAAGTTGGCGAACAGCTCCAGGTTCTTGCGCAGGCCGAGGATGGCCTGCTCCGGGCGCAGGTGGCGCTCGAGCTTGTCGTACTTCCAGTCGCCGACGGCGCCGAACAGCACTGCGTCGGCCGACTTGGCCAGCGCGAGCGTGGCCTCGGGCAGCGGGTGGCCATGGGCCGCATAGGCCGCGCCGCCGACCTCGGCGCTCTCGGTCTCGAAGCGCAGGTCGAGGCAGCCGAGCACCTTGACGGCCTCGGCCATGATCTCCACCCCGATGCCGTCACCCGGCAGGATCGCAATCTTCACGAATCAATTCCTTCTTGGATCAGACGCGCTGGGCCAGCCAGGGCTTCTGCAACAGGCGCTCTGCTTCGAACGCACGAATCTTGTCGGCATGGCGCAGCGTGAGGCCGATGTCGTCAAAGCCGTTGAGCAGGCAGAATTTTCGGAAGGGCTGGACGTCGAAAGGGATCACCTCCCCGCCCGGCCTCTGGACGACCTGGCGGTCCAGGTCGATCGTCAACTTGTAGCCGACAAACGCGTTCACCTCGTCGAACAGGCGGCTCACCTCGTGCTCGGGCAGCACGATCGGCAGCAGGCCGTTCTTGAAGCAGTTGTTGAAGAAGATGTCGGCATAGCTCGGCGCGATGATCGCGCGGAAGCCGTATTGGTCAAGCGCCCAGGGGGCATGCTCGCGCGACGAGCCGCAGCCGAAGTTCTTGCGCGTGACCAGCACCGAGGCGCCCTGGTAGCGCGGCTGGTTCAGCACGAAATCGGGGTTGCGCTTGCGGCTGGCCGGATCCTGGCCGGGCTCGCCGTGGTCGAGGTAGCGCCATTCGTCGAACAGGTTCGGGCCGAACCCGGACTTCTTGATCGACTTCAGGAACTGCTTCGGGATGATCGCGTCGGTGTCGACGTTCTCGCGGTCGAGCGGGGCGACCAGGCCGGTGTGGATGCGGAAGGCTTGCATGGTCAGTGTCTCCTCAGGACAGGCGACGCACGTCGACGAAATGGCCCTGCATCGCGGCCGCGGCCGCCATCGCCGGGCTGACCAGGTGGGTGCGGCCACCGGCGCCCTGCCGGCCCTCGAAGTTGCGGTTCGACGTGGACGCGCAGCGCTCGCCCGGCTCCAGCCGGTCGGCGTTCATCGCGAGGCACATCGAGCAGCCCGGTTCGCGCCATTCGAAGCCGGCGCCGCGGAAGACCACGTCCAGGCCCTCGCGCTCGGCCTGCTCCTTCACGAGGCCCGACCCCGGCACCACCAGCGCGAGCTTGACGTTCTTCGCCAGCTTGCCGCCGATGCGGCGCACGACGGCCGCGGCCTCGCGCAGATCCTCGATGCGCGAGTTGGTGCACGAGCCGATGAACACCTTGTCGATCAGGATGTCGGTGATCGGCTTGTTCGGCTCCAGCGCCATGTACTGCAGCGCACGCTCCATCGCGCCGCGCTTGCCGCTGTCCTTCTCGCGGTCCGGGTCGGGCACGCGGTCGTCGATCGACAGCACCATCTCGGGCGAGGTGCCCCAGGTGACCTGCGGGCGGATGGTCGACGCGTCGAGCTCGACGACGGCATCGAAGTGCGCACCGGCGTCGGTGTGCAGCGTGCGCCAGTAGGCGACGGCGTGGTCCCACTCGAGGCCGCTGGGCGTGAACGGGCGGCCCTTCACATAGGCGATGGTGGTGTCGTCGACGCCGACCAGGCCGGCGCGGGCGCCCGCCTCGATCGCCATGTTGCACACCGTCATGCGGCCTTCCATGCTGAGCGCACGGATCGCGCTGCCGGCGAACTCGATCGTGTAGCCGGTGCCGCCGGCGGTGCCGATCTTGCCGATGATGGCGAGCACGATGTCCTTGGCGCTGCAGCCGCGCGCCAGCGTGCCTTCCACCTTGACCAGCATGTTCTTCGCCTTGCGCGCCAGCAGCGTCTGCGTGGCCAGCACATGCTCGACCTCGCTGGTCCCGATGCCGTGCGCCAGCGCGCCGAACGCACCGTGCGTGGAGGTGTGCGAATCGCCGCAGACCACCGTCATGCCCGGCAGCGTGGCGCCCTGCTCCGGGCCGATCACATGGACGATGCCCTGGCGCTTGTCGTTCATCTTGAACTGCGTGATGCCGACGCGGTCGCAG
>NZ_JBFUFQ010000327.1:0-4788 GCF_056403355.1 Rhizobacter sp. P2_H3
CGGTCACCTCGAGCGGCCGCGCATAGCGCTGCGCCACCGCGGCCAGGCCGGCACCGATGCGCGCGGCCGGCAACTGGCTGACCACGTCGACCGCCTCGTTGGCGGCGCTCGCGGCAATGCGCAGCACGTCGCCGTCGCTGTCGGCGCTGCGCACCGGGCGGCCGGGCGGCAGCCGGCGCACCATGTGCAGCACCTCGTCGTTCAGGCCCCAGTGGCGCGCCACGGCGGCGCCCAGCAATTCGCTGTCGACGCCGAGCACCGCGAACGATGCGCCCTCTTCCGTCATGCCCGGCTGCTCGGCCTCGCCCGGCTCGGCGGGCGGAATCGGCTGCATCAGCTGGCGAATCTGTTCGGCTTCATCGGGGAAGTGGTACTGCACCATCAGGCGGCCCAGGTTCTGCAGCGTCGCGATCAGGTAGATCACCTCGGGGTCGTAGCCCGCCGGGCGCAGCACCTGCGCGGTGTGGCCTGCCAGGCGCACGCGGTCCATCAGCTTCTGCAGCGCGTCGGCGTGCGCCGGCGACAACGGGCCGGGCCAGGCGCGCAGCACCGAAGCCGCGGTGCGCACGCCCTTCAGCCCGACCAACGCCACCGCGCGGCGGATCGTCAGCACCGGGCCGTTGCCGGAAATCTGCGTGCCCTGCACCTGCGCCGAATTGACGGTGCGCAGCAGCTCGAAGCTGAGCGCCATGTCCTGCAGGATCTGCTGGGCGATCTCGTCGGTGCGCTGGCCCTCGGCCATCGCGAGCCGGCCCACGCGCTGCGCGACACCGGGCGCAGCCGGCAGGTGGCCGATGCTGCGCATGCGGTCGATCAGCAGCGCGATCGCGCCGCCGCTGTCCTGCGCGTCGGTCTCGCGCCAGCCCGACATCGCGCGCAGCATGGTGCGGGCGCTGTGATAGCGCTGGCGCTCCTGGCGGTCGGTCGCGCGGTTGGCGATGGCGCGCAGCGCATCGGGAATCGGCTTCGGCGTGCCCCAGGGCAGGCGGATGATCTCGCGGCCGACCGGCGGCAGGCGGTCGATCACGCGGGCGGTGTCGGGTTCGTCGAGCGCCGGCTGGCCGCACAGCAGCTGGTGCAGCACCAGCCCGGCACACAGCACGTCGCGCTCGGCCGCGAGCCGGGAGGCGCGCAGCTGGTTCGGGTCCATCGGCATCGCGCGGTCGTGGGCGCGGTCCGCGGCGGCGGTCTCGCCGGTGGCGGCCGGTGCCGAGGCAACGGCCAGCGCCATCACGCGCACCGTGCCCTGCTCGCTGAGCAGCACATGGTGCAGTTGCAGGTCGCGGTGTGCCACACCGGCTTCATGCGCGAAGGCCAGGCCTTCCAGTGCCTGGATCACCCAACCCACCGCCTCGTTGGCGGTCAGCCCGGGCGTGGCCGCGAGCCGTTCGGCCAGCGTGCTGCCGAGCGCGCGGTCGACCGCGACGTAGGGCCAGTGGTCCTGCACGCCCACTTCGATCACGTGGGCCAGGTTCGGGTGGTCGAGCCGGGCGGCAAGCTTGGCGTCGCGCGTCCAGGCCTCCAGGCCGGCGGCGTCGGCGGGCTGCACGCGCGGCAGCGTCAGCATCACCTCCTGCGAGGCACGCGGGTCGAACGCGAGCCACACCATGCTGCGGTCGCTCTTGCCCAGCAGCTGACGCAGCTGATAGCGCCCGAACGCGCGTGTCGGCGAGGTCTTGGCGGCAGGAGTCTCCGGAACGGACATGAGCGAGGCGCGATGTGACGAAGTTGCCTTATTGGACGACCGAATGCCGCATCGTGGTGCGCTGATGAACCCGGAAAAGCCGTGCCAATTTCCGCCGGCGGGCCGGGGTTCGGCGCGTCAGATGTCCAGCTCGACGACCTCTCCGGTGCCGGCGATCAGCGCGCAGCGCACCGGCTCGCCGGGCTGCAGCGCCTGCACCGCGTCGCGGTAGCGCTGCATCTGCTCGTGGTACGCCTGCTGCGCCTGCGGCTTGTGGGCGAGCTTGTAATCGAGCACCCACCAGACGCGCCGGCCGCCTTCGTCCAGCGCCACCAGCCGGTCGATGCGCAGCGGCTGGTCACCCTGCGCCACCGCCACCTCGTTGCCCGCCCACAGCAGGCCGGTGCGGTCGAAGAAGCGGCGGCCGCTCGCGTGCCGCAGCATCGTCGACGCGATGCGCAGCACCTCGCGCGGCGGGCTGTCGAACGCGGCCGCGGCGGCCGTGGCCAGCGTTTCCAGGTCGGCCTCGCCGGCGGCGCCGGTCGCCCACTCCAGCGTGCGGTGCACCGCCTGGCCGAGGCGCGAGGCGCGGTCGTCGCGTGCCGCGAAGGAAGCCGGTGCCACGTCGGCCACCACCGGCACCTGCGGCAGGCCCGGCAGCGCGAACGCCCCCTGCCCCGCCGCGGCCGATGCCACGTCGGCCGGTAGCCAGGCCGCCACCAGCGCCTCGACGCGCTGCCACCACGAGGCGCCGGGCGCCGCGATGTGCGGCTCGGTGCGGCTGAACACCACCTGCTCGCGCGCCCGGGTCATCGCGACGTAGAGGCCGTTGAGCTCCTCGCGCTGGCGCGCCACCTGCTCGGCCAGCATCGCCGGCGCCAGGGAAGGCGGCACGTCGCCCTCGGAGTAGACGAAGGCACAGCGCGCCGGCCGGTCCAGCTCGACCGGCCAGTCGACCAGCACGGTGGCGGTGTCGGTGCCGGCGCGCTCGGGGGCGCTGTCCATGATGAAGACGACGCGCGCCTCCAGCCCCTTGGCGCCGTGCACCGTCAGCAACTGCACCGCGTTGCGCTGCGCCGGCGGCGCCACCTTCAGCGCGCGGCGCTTCAGCGCGCGGACGAAGTTGTACGGTGTCGCATAGCGCGCGCCGTCGAGCGTCAGCGCCTGGCCGAGCAGCGCGTCGATCGCATTCAGCGCCGCGGCCCGCTGCTCCGGCGGCACGACCGCCGCGACGCGCTCTCGATACGCCCCCTCGGCGACGATGCGGTCCAGCAGGTCGTGCGGCGGCAGTTCGCGCGCGGCCTGCAGCCAGGCCGGCAGCAGCCGCTTCGCCCGCTGCAGCGCCGGCTGGCCGTCGTGCCGGCCGGCCAGCAGCGCAGCGAACCAGTCGCCGCCCGCGGCCGCCTGCTGCGCCAGCGCGATCAGCTCATCGTCGCCGGCCCCGAACAGCGGGCTGCGCAGCGCCTGCGCGAGCGACAGCCGGTGCTGTGGCGAGGCCAGCGCATCCAGCATCGCGATCAGGTCGCGCACCTCGGGCGCATCCATCAGCGACTGGTCCTCGACCGCGGCCGCCGGCAGGTGCCGCGCCTGCAGCGCCTGCGCCACCAGCCGCAGCGACGCGCGCTTGCGGCACAGCACGAAGACCTCGCCCGCCGCCACCGCCCCGCTGCCCACCAGCTCGCCGATCGCCTGCGCGACCCAACGCGCCTCCAGCTCGCGCAGCACCTCTTCCGGCTCGTGGCGCGGCGTGGCCAGGCTGTCGCGCCACAGCAGCCGGCCTTCGTCGCCCGCGGTCGCCTCGCGTGGCGGGCGGGCCACCGGCGGCAGCGCACGCACACCGGCTCCAGCGAGCGGTGCGATCTCGGTGCTGTGCGCGCGGAAGCCGACGTACTCGCCGTCGCGCTGCGCCGCCTCGAAGACGCGGTTCAGCGCGGCGATCACCTCGGGCGCGTTGCGCCGCGTGTGGTCGCAGGCGAGCACATGGCCGCCCAGCCCGCCGGCGACGAAATCACTGGCCGCGGCGAACACCTTCGGCTCGGCGCGGCGGAAACGGTAGATGCTCTGCTTCGGGTCGCCGACGATGAAGACCGACGGCGGCCGCTGCCCGCTCGCGCCACCGCCGGCGCCGGCATAGGCCGAGAGCCAGCTGTGCAGCGCATGCCATTGCAGCGGGCTGGTGTCCTGGAACTCGTCGATCAGCACGTGGCGCACGCGCGAATCGAGCCGCTCCTGCACCCAGCCGGACAGGTCGGCATCGCGCAGCAGCGCCAGCGCGCAGCGTTCGAGGTCGGCCATGTCGGCCAGCCCGCGCAGGCGCTTGAACGCGGCGAACTGCGCGAGCAGCACGCGCGACAACCGCGCCATGCGCAGGTGCTCGTCGTGCGCGAGCTGCTGGCGGCTCGCATGGTGGACGGCGTCGAGCAGCGCGACCGCGTCATCGAGCTCGGGCGCCGCCAGGTGGGCGCGCAGCTGGCCGCTGCTGTTCAGCAACGCGCTGCGTGCGGCGTGCAGCGCCGCTTCGGCATCATCGAGGGCGAGCGCCTGCTCCAGCAGGCTGCCCTGCTTGCGCGGCGTGGCCTTGGTCTGCACACCGAGCGCGGCCGCCACGCGCAGCAACAGGCTGCGGGCCTCGGCGTCGTTCAGCCGGTGCGCCGGGTGCGGCAGCGCCGCGAGCGCCGGCCACAGCTGCGCGGCCGACGGCACGCTGTCGTCCAGCACGCCGGCCTCGTCGGCGAGCTCGATCTCGATGCGCTTGTCGAGCACCGTCGCGAGCCACTTCGAGGTCTGCGCCCGGCCGCGCCGCTCGACCAGTGCGCGGTAGTCGGCGTGCAGCGCGGCATCGTCGAGCAAGGCGGCATGGAAGCGCCGGAAGATCTCGCCCAGGTGCTCGTCGATGTCCTCGATCAGGCTCATGCCGGGTTGCAGCCCCAGCTCGGCCAGCAGGTCGAGCGGCGCGGTCTTCAGCAGCTGCGAGAACCACGCATGAAAGGTGCGGATCTCGACCGGCCGGCCACCGGCCAGCACCTGCTCGTGCAGGCCGGCCAGCCGGTCCGCGAGCCCGGCGGCCTGCGCCGGCGGCACGCCGCGCGCGACCAGCTCGGCCG
>NZ_JBFUFQ010000328.1:0-4741 GCF_056403355.1 Rhizobacter sp. P2_H3
CTGCCGGACCGTCGCGCCGTGGCGCGGTGCGGTGCAGGCGCTGGCGCCAGCGCGCGCACGGCAGCTCGACCCAGCGGCGCATCGGCTCGGCCACCGCCAGCGTCAGCAGCGCGCCCGCCAGCGTCAGCCCGAACCAGCCCCATCCAGGCTCGTGCCGCGCCAGCCCGAGCAGGATCAGGTGGTGCGACAGGTAGACCGTGTACGAGATCGAGCCGAGGTAGACCAGCGGGCGCGCGTTCAGCCACCGGAACGGCCCCTGGCCGGCATGCGCCACCGCGGCATGCAGCAGCCCGGCGATGGCCACGCTCTGCAGGCTGAAGCGCAGCGTCACGCGGAACAGCTCGTCGCGCACCAGCAGCGTGAGCAGCAGCAGGCCGAGGCAGGCCGCCACCAGCACCCGGCCGCGGCCCCCGATCGGCCGCGGCAGCTCGTCGAGCCACGGATTGCGCCACAGCGCCAGCACGCAGCCGACCAGGATCGCATCCACCCGCGTGTCGGTGCCCATCGTCAGGTGGTTCACCGACGCACCGTGCAGCGCGAGCGCGCAGCGCCAGCCCAGCACCACGACGCACAGGACGCCAAGCACCCCGGCCGCGCGCTGCAGGCTGGTGCGATGCAGCAGCAGCGCGACCAGCGGCGGGTACAGCAGGTAGTAGTGCTCCTCGATGGCGAGCGACCACACGACGCCGATGCCGGCCGGAACGCCCTGGAAATCGTTGGCGATCGCGTGGTAGTTGCCGGCGTACAGCAGGGCCGCGAGGAAGCCGCCCGGCGTGAAGCGGCCGTCGATGACGCCGAGCGACGACAGCAGCGCGGCCGCGACCAGCACGACGAGCAGCGGCGGCATCAGCCGCAGCAGCCGGCGCAGGTAGAAGCTGCCGAGCGCGATGCGGCCGCTGCGCTCGGCCTCGACGCGCAGCAGCGTCGTGATCAGGAAGCCGCTCAGCACGAAGAAGATCGTCACGCCGAGGCCGCCGGGCACGATCCGCTCGAGCCCGCTGTGGGCCAGGAACACCAGCGACACGGCCAGCGCGCGCACGCCGTCGAGCGACGGGATCGGCTTCATCGCCGCGGCTCGCCATAGGCCGCGCGCAGCCGCCGCTCCAGCAGGCTGCGCGCGAGCGCGGTCGTGGTGAGCGTCATGATCACGAAGTCGACGCTCTGCACGCTGAACCAGTGCGTCTCGGACAGGTTCGTGATCGCCTGCTGCAGGAACACCGCCAGGTACAGCACCGCCTGGGTGCGCTCGCCGTTGGCCAGCCGCAGCGAGTGCAGCACCTGCGTGATCGCGTAGCCGAACAGACAGGCGAGACCGGCCCAGCCGAGGTCGTTGACCACGTCGAAGTAGCCGTTGTGCGCCGAGCCCGGGTAGAACGAGCCCATGCGGCGGACGAACTCGAAGGCATCGGTGCCGGCGGTCGGCGCCGCCGTCCAGTAGGCCGCATAGCCGGTGCCGAAGAACGGGTGCTCGCGCATGTGATCGCCGAGGATCGCCCAGATCTCGGTGCGGCCGGTCAGCGTCATGTCCTTGCCGCTGAAGGTCGACACCATCGCCATGAAGGCCGACAGGCCGGCGACGAGGCCGAGCGTCACCAGCGCATGGAGCAGCAGCAGCACGGTGACCATGAGCACCAGGTGCGGCACGAAGGGCCGCAGCCCGCGCGGCGCACGCAGCGCGACCACGAGGAAGACGAGCACCGCGGCGGTGGCCGCCAGCGAGGTCGAGCTGCGCGACAGCAGCAGGCAGGCCGCCGCCACCGCACCACCGGCCAGCGCGCTGCCGGGCGACACCTCGCGCGTCAGGCCGCCATGGCACCAGAAGATCATCGCCATGCCGGCCAGCGCGCCGAGGCTGTTCTTGTGGTTCGCGAGGCCGCGCCACGCACCGGCCAGCTCGGCCGCCACCTCCTGGTGGACGGCGAGCGACGGTGCCGCCAGGCCGAAGGCCAGCGAGCCCAGCAGCACCAGCGTCAGCACCGGGCGCACGACGCGCTGGAAGCGCTGCGCGTGCCAGGCGACCAGCACGAAGGCGACGCAGGCGACGACGATCGTGACGAAGCGCAGCAGCCGCCGCACGCTCAGGCCCGGGTCGATCGACCAGGCGACGCTCGCCACCGCCAGCGCGAGGAACGCGAACAGCCAGCCGTTGGCGCTGCGCACCAGCAGCCACGCGAGGCCCGCACGCCAGACCAGGACCAGCCCGCCGAGGCCGAGCACCGCACCCCACAGCGCGCGGCTCAACAGGCCGGCCGAGTCGGGCGCGGCCGCATGGACCAGGCTCTCGTAGTCCAGCCCCTCCGGCACGATCATCAGCACGACCAGCACCCACATCATCGCGGCGAGCAGCAGCGCGCCGGCATCGTCGCGCCGCCACGCGCTGGTGCTGGCAGAAGGCGGGCTCGACATCGAAGACCCTCAGAAATGGCTGATCACGGCACCCAGGATCTGCGAGCGCGTGGCCGCCAGGCGGCGCAGCATGTCCCGCAGATCCCGCGAGCTCGTGTGGCGCGCACGGCTCAGTGCCAGCACGCGGCCCACCAGGCTGGCGACGGCCAGGCCGTCGGCATACAGCCCGACCGGCGCGGTGTCGATGACGACGAACTCGAACTCGGTGCGCCAGCCGTCGAGCAGCGCGGCGAAGCGGCGGCTCGACAGCAGCTCCAGCGGATCGCCCGGCACCAGCCCGGCGGTCAGCAGCGACATCTGCGGCAAGCCGTGCACCGGCTGCAGCAGCGGCAGCTCGCCCTGGCCCAGCGCCTGCGCGAGGCCATGCCGGTTCGCCGCGCCGAACAGCTGGTGCTGCTGCGGGCGCCGCAGGTCGGCATCGACCAGCAGCGTCGGGCGGCCGGTCTGCGCGAACGCGATGGCCAGCTCGGCGGCCATCAGCGAGCGGCCCTCGCCCGGGTTCGGACTGAGCAGCGCGACGATGCTCGCGCGATCGACCGATTCGCGCCGCAGCAGCAGCTCGGTGCGCAGCGCACGCATGGTCTCGCAGCGCGGGTCCAGCGGGTCGTGGGCCATGATCAGCCGGTCGTCGGGCGCGGCCCGGCGCTCGATCACCGGGCGCAACTCGGGGCGAGGTTCGGACCGCAGTTCGGCATGCACGGCCGGCAGCGGCAGGTTCGATGCAGCGGCGGCGATCATGAAGCGCTCCGCATCGGCAGCCGCGCGAACTCCGTCAGCACCGGAATGCCGTGCTGCCGCTCGACATCGTCGCGGCAGCGCACCCGCCGGTTCGTCAGCGCCAGCAGCAGCGGGATGCCGAAGCCGAGCAGCACCGCCAGCACCGCGCCGAGCGCGAGCACCAGCCGCACGCGCGGCGTGGTCGCGGCCACCGGCGGCAGCGCGCGGCTCACCACGCCGACGTTGGGGCCGCGGTTGTCGCCGGCGAAGAGGATCTGGTCGTAGGCTTCGAGCGCGCGCTTGTAGACGACCTGGGCCGAGTCGAGCTCCAGCTGGTACTTGGCCGCCTCGTCCTGCAGCAGGCTGCGATTCGCGACCCGTGCGCGCTGCGTGCCCATCGCCTGCTGCAGCCCCTGCTCGACGCGGCTCGCGACGACGAAGCCGGCGTTCAGGTTGCGTGCGTGGTTCTGCAGCGTCGCGGCCAGCGCGCGGCGCGTCGATTCGAGCTGCAACTGCGCGTCCAGCACGTCCGGGTGCAGCGGCGTGTACAGCCGGTTCAGCTGCGCCAGGCGCGCCTCCTGCACCGCGAGCTGCGCGGTGAGTTGCTGCGCCTGCGCCGACGCGAGCACCTGGTCGCTGCTCGACGCCTCCTGCCCGGCGCGCGCCTGGGCCAGGTTGCGTGCGCTCTGCGCAGCGAGCAGGCGATCGTCGAGCGCGGCCAGCAGAAGCACGTCGACCTTGCTGTCGTTGCCCTCCTCGATCAGGCCGTTGCGCTGGTGGAAGGCGCTCAGCTGCCGCTGCGCGTCGTCGACCTTGGTCTTCAGGCCCGCCAGCTGCCGCGCATGGCGCGCGGCGCGCTCGCCCGGCGCTGCCGCGCCGCGCAGCGCATCCTGCGCCTTGTAGACGTCCACCACGGTGTTGGCGACCCGCGCGGCTTCGACGGGATCGGGGGCCGCATACGTCGCGTAGATGAGCTGGCTGCCGCGCTGGCTCTGGTAGATCGACAAGGCCTTGCCGACCCGCGCGGCGGCCCAGTCGCGCAGCGTGCCGCTCTCGCCGCGGTAACCGCGCCGGTAGTGCGGGTCGTCGGTCAGCGCGAGGCGGTCGACCACCTCGAGCAGCACGGCCGGCGTCTGCATCAGCTCCACCTGGGTCGCGATGTAGCTGCCGACCTGCCCGACCGGCAGGTCCTTGCCGTTCGACGGGTCGTTGACCTCGTAGTTCACCATCAGCGACACGGTGGCCAGGTAGCTGCGCGGCCAGAAGCCCAGCGCGAGCCCGGTGAGCGACAGCACCAGCAGCACCACGCCCAGGCCCAGCCACCGGTAGGCGCGCAGCATCGCGAGGATCTGCACGACCGACAGCCCCGGATGCACCAGTTCGAGTGGAACGACCGGGCCGTAGGAAGCCGGCACGGACCAGGCGGCGTCCCCGGGCGCCAACGGAAGGTCGTTCATGAGCAGGATCCCTTTCACGAGCGTCGCCAGGACGGCGAGGACGAGCCGGTTGTACGGCCCGCGCCAGGGAGCGTCTGTTCGCTGCCGAACACACCCGCCTCACGTGGGCCGGGCCGGCGCACCCGGCTCGACCGGCTCGAGCGGCTGCACCGGGGCAGCGG
>NZ_JBFUFQ010000329.1:0-4736 GCF_056403355.1 Rhizobacter sp. P2_H3
CGGAAGACGGGCACATCAGGCGTCCGCTCGAAGTGGCGCTTCTTCAGGCGCGCATACCAACCCATATGACAGCCTCCGTCGATGCTGAAACTATGGGCGACAGAACCTTCGGCCAGAACTGACCACCCGCGATGTAAGAAGCCGATCGGTCATGGTGCTGCTCTTCCTCAGTGAGGATGGACTCGATGGCTTTGACAGCAGCTTCGTCTTTTCCCCGCAGTCGTTCGAGCTGATGCTCAAGGTGGCGAAGGACGACACGCTCCACTGCCACTGTGGTTGCGGCGATTGCCTGGCGACCGAGCAGCCCCGTGACTAAACTGAGTGTGATGCCGTAGAGCGGTCGATCGCGAGTGGCTGCTCATGGCCGATTGTTGCCAGTCGCCGCCGCGCCGCCTTGGCGGTAGGCGACCCGTTGCCGCCCGTCACACTGACAGACTCGTCGAAGCGAAGCGGTCGTTCAGCGTTCGATACAGCGAGTGGCATTCGCGACAGTCACCGGATTCCCTTTGCTTGCCGCTTCAAGTGGCCGTTGCCTTCCGCTGAATCGCGATGCTCACCACTTTCGCCGCGGCCCATGTGCATGTCGCACCAAGAATTCCCAGACTGAAGATGATGGTCAGGCAGAGCTGCAGATGGTTCCAGATCCCCGGCGAGACCGAGAAGCTCGAAAAGAGCACGGAACATGCGAACGCGATGAGTTGCGAAGGTACGAACGCGAGTGCGGCAGCGCCCCACACAACGATCCTCTGATTGCGAGAGAGAATTCCTGGCCCAGTGGTTCGCAGCAGTCGTCGAATGGAGACGACTGCCCAAACTGCCGCAGCAAATGAGCCGATGGCGATTGCGGTGAAGACGTTCAGTTCTGGCATGGTCAAGGGCAGCGGCTTTGCAGTGACAGGTCCGCACGACGAGGCGGCCTGCCCTTCCAGAGTCCGCCGATGCTGAGTGCCATTGAAATGCAGGTCAACGCCACGGCGGTGGCAAGGTAGGCATGGAACAGCCACGACAGGCCCATCGTCGAGGCGGAAAGCACGACCAGCAGCGCGCCCCTCCGCAGGGCCGTACCCGACATCATCTGTCGCCTGAAGTTCACTGCCATCCAGAACAGCAACAGGACAGGATTTACGGCGAACGCGAGCGCGATCCACACCGTCTCGGATGACCCAACGTAGTCGCCCCTGAACAACGTGTCCAAAGAGCTGAAGAGGGACAAGCTCGCCAAGAGCAACAGCGTACCTTCCACCCACAACAGGAACTTTCTCATCCCCTCTCCCACCGTGTCACACCGCGCCAGTAGTTCCCGTCGCCGCCTGGCTATGCACCGGCCAGGAAGCAGTCCATGGCGACCGCCCGCAATTGGCCGACAGCGGCGATGCAACATGCGGGGGTGTCAGCGACAGGTGTCGAAGCCTGCACCCTTTTAGGGACGGGTTTGCCCGTGCGTCTACCGTTCCGCCACGCCGACGGATCGCATCGTATCCGCTGACTGGACAACCCGGAAGCAGCTGTTGGTGAACGACAGCACCTGGCCGGCTGCAGGCGTTCGGACATAGCCTCGATCAGGCTCCGCGTTCGAGCCGCCACAGTCTGTAACCGCAGTACAGCATAGTGAGAATGGAGGTGGTAAGCGCGGCAGAGGCGAGCCAGAACACGCCCTGCTGAAGTGGCTCGAAGGCATTGCTGGGTGAGATGGCTGCGCCTGCGCTGGCCAGCAGGTTATCGAGCACGAGGGCCGCCACGATGACACCAATGCTGGACACGAAGCTCAGGGCCCAGGCACGGGTCAGCCGCTTCTTCTCGGCGGTAAACGGATCATCGTGCCGTTGGGGCCGGATGCCGTTGCGGAAATTGTCGAGGTTCACGATGGCGCTCAGTACGGCGCTCCAAAGCTCTTCAACTAGTCGCCCCACGTGTGTTCTCCCTGTATGCCAAGCGATTTCAACACGGGTCGACCTTCGATGCAAAGCTGCGTCCGCCCATGTCTCGCGACGCGTATATCAGACGGTGACAACTCTCCGCTGTTGGCTGGTCGACGTCATTCGTAGAACTTGCCGGCCACCAGGATTTGAGCAGCGCGCCTCCACGGGTTCTCCGGCTTCTCGTAGAAGCGCAAGCCGTCGATCGAGGCTTCACCCCAGGATGCGGCCGCTTCGAGCAGCGCACCGATGGTCCTGTTCTCCCACCCGAGAGCACCCTGTCCGTACGGACTGGACGGGGTCAACGCTTCGATCGCTCGGTGCGCCTTCCAGTCTTCAGCGAGGGAGACCAGAAACTGGATGAAGCTTCGTTCATCGCTGACGTCGTCCGCGAGCGCCTGGGGGTCGGTTGACATGGAATAGCTCTGCTTAACGTGAAGTTACCGCCGAGGCCAGGCGCGACGGGTCATCGCAGATGACCCTGGAAGCCTCTTGTCGCGACCGGCGGCTCATGGCTAGAACCGCCGACGCTTGCCGAGAGCATACGGCCATGGCGCAGGCGGAGGCACTGGCAAGCTGCCGGCGCAGCCGCCATCGATCGCCTCAGATTTCAGTCTGTTCGGAGATCTCGAGCGCGTCGTCGACTTCGATACCCAGATACCGCACCGTCGACTCGAGCTTGGAGTGCCCAAGGAGCAGCTGCACGGCGCGGAGGTTCTTGGTGCGCCGGTAGATCAGCGTCGCCTTCGTCCTTCGCATCGAGTGCGTCCCGTAGTCGGCGCGATCCAGCCCCAGTTCCTCGACCCAGTGCCCGAGGATTCTGGCGTACTGGCGAGTACCCAGATGGAGCGAGTCGTGGAGGCGGCTTGGAAACAGAAAGTCCTCCGGCTTCAGCCTGGCGATCGTGATCCAAGCCTGCACGGCATCTCGGGCGGCTGACGTGATTTCGAACTGAACCGGGCGCTGGGTCTTGTGCTGGACAACGATGGCACGTGCGGCCACCTGGTCGCCGTGACACACATCGCGGACCTTCAGGCCGACCAGATCACAGCCGCGCAGCTTGCTGTCAATGCCGAGGTTGAAGAGCGCCAACTCACGAACCCGGCCTTCCATCTGCAACCGGACGCGCAGGGCCCAGATGTCCTTGAGCTTGAATGGCGCTTTTTGCCCGACGAGCTTGCCCTTGTTCCACGGTTCGCGAAGAACTGCGTTACCTGGAGTGCCCATGATGGTCTCCCATCGAGTTGAGGGCCATGCAGGATGCGCGCGGTCACCGCCTGCACTTGCTCTGAGCCGCCCCCCTGGCTGCGTCTGACGGGCAGCTTTGGAGCGGTCTGGCAAACTCACGCTGCCGGCCATGAACAGCCGTTCGCCAACGACCGGTATCGGGCCGGCTACAGTGCGCCATGTCGCCGCCAACCATTTCAGTCGTACTTGTGCACGTGCCCGACGTACCAGCCGCTGCCAAGTCCGCACGATGGGAATCTGAGGCAGTTCCGACGCCGGTATCGGACACCTAGGGCGTTAGACATCGGGAGCCGAATCTACATGCAGGTCAGCCGAGRGAAGATGTCGCCTACGGGCTTGTGCTCACTGCTTCTGTGTCTTGCCCTAGTGCCCGGGATGTCGGCAGGCTACGTGTTCTTGCAGACTGGCTACGTGCACGAAGGTGTTGGCGCGGCCTACTTTCTTCCGGCCATCATGCTAGCGGCRCCCACGTTGATCGTCGCCGCGAAATGTTTCGAGCGAGCGGGTGAGTACGGCACAAGACAGTTCACCCTGGTGCTGGGCAGCATCGTTCTATCTGCGATGGTGCTTGTTGCGCCGTACCTTGCCATGCGGTCTTTGTAGTGAACACTGCCAATGACGAGTGGCAGCAGCCGACAGGCAACAATCGGCCATGAACCGTCGGTCGCCGATGACCGCTCGCACGCCTCCTCCCCACCGCCAAGACTCACAGCGCAGGAGAGAATGGTCCATGAACTCCATCCGCGAAGTCCTGTTCTCTAAGGCGCTCAACTATGCAGAAGCCAAGTAAAAACTCCCAGCACTACCCCCAAGCGGCGCCCAACCAATCGATAGGACGCCGCTCGGTAGGCCGGGCTTCGCCTCTCATTTCAAACGCTAGGCCTCAAAGCGGAGGCCGAATCGCATGACCGGAAGCAATCCATACGCACCGCCTGAAGCGGCTTTGGAAGACATCGGCGAGAGTGCCTTGAGGACGGACTATGGCCTCAAGCTCAGCGCGTCCCTCTTCTGGCGAATCATCGTGTTTCAAATCATCCTTATGATGCCCGTAGCACTCACGCTCAGCTTCTCTGGTCAAACGGAGAGCATCACACTTCTGATGCTGAAGCCCACCCTATTTTTCATCTTCGTCGCAGCTGCAGTCGCGGTCTCATTGCAATTATTCCGCCCTGGGCTTCCTTTCCTTGTTTGGGGTCACAGGCTAGGTATGTTGCCAAGCAGCTGGCGCAGATTCAGTTGGGCTCTTTGCGGTCTGTACGTGCTTTTGGGAATCGTGAACACATGCGTGGCATTCGCCACGCCGTTGACCGTCTGGACTCAATACAAAACATCTGGTCCCCTTCTTGCCATCCTCGTCTTTTGCATCCTTGCACCTCGCTTTATCGTGAGGCCTACCCCTTCCATCGAGCGGACAGCCACAGGCGGGCTTCGCCCATCTGCGCCTGCCGCTCATGCCCACCGTTAGGCCTCACAAGAACCCATGAAAACAATCTGCTACTGGCTGTGCTTCACTTTGGTTGCAATACCAAATACTTACGGCTTAGCTGCGTGGGCTGCCGCTCTGTTCCACAT
>NZ_JBFUFQ010000330.1:0-4650 GCF_056403355.1 Rhizobacter sp. P2_H3
CTCGGCCAGTTCGGCCTTGGTGAGCGTCGGCGTCTCGAGCGTCGGCAGCAGCACACGGGCCGGGGATTTGTCGTCGTTGTGGTCGTCCATCGCGGCCTCCCCTCAGCCGCGAAGGCGCACGCCGAGGCGGGCCTTCAGGCTGTCCAGCACCTTGTGCACGCCGGCCTCGATGCGCTCGTCGGTCAGCGTCGCGGCGTCGTCCAGCAGCTCGAGCCGGATGGCCAGGCTGCGTTCGCCGGCGGCCATGTCGGCGGCAGGCGTCGCCGGCTTGTAGATGTCGAACAGCCGCGCCGAGCGGATCAGGCCCGGGTCGACCGCCGCGATCGTGCCGATCAGCGCCTCGTGCGTGACCTGCTCTGCGGCGATCACCGCGATGTCGCGCCAGGCCGACTGCTGCTTCGGGATCGGCTGGAACTGCGGCAGCAGGCGCTGCTGCAGTGCCGAGGCGTCCAGCTCGAACAGCACCGGCGCCTGCGGCAGCTCGTACGACTGCCGCCACTTCGGGTGCAGTTCGCCGACGTGACCGATGGCCTGCCCGTCGACCTCGATGCGCGCCGAACGGCCCGGGTGCAGCGCCGGGTGCTCGGCGGCGACGAAGCTGACCGCCAGCGGCGCGAGCAGCGACTCGATGTCGCCCTTCACGTCGAAGAAGTCGACCTGGCGTTCCTTCGCGGCCCACTGCAAGGCATCGACCGGACCGTACGCGAGGCCCGCGACGCGCAGCGGCTGCGCGATGCCGGCCACGCTGAAGGCGCCGTTGGCGACCGACGCATCGCGCCGGAACACGCGGCCCGATTCGAACACCCGCACGCGCGTGGTCTTGCGCGCCAGGTTGAAGCGCAGCACGTTGACGAGGCCGCCGATCAGGCTCGAGCGCATCACCGACAGCGGGCTCGCGATCGGGTTCAGCACGCGGATCGGGTCGGCATTGCCGGCCAGCTCATGCTCCCAGCGCTCCTCGACGAAGCTGAAGTTGATCGTCTCCTGGTAGTCGAGGCCGGCCAGCAGGTGGCGCACCGCGTGCGGGCTGCGCTTCGATTCGCTGCGCACGCTGGCCGCCAGCGAGGCGAGCGGGCGCGTCGACGGCAGCGTCGGGTAGCCCAGCACGCGGATCACTTCCTCGATCAGGTCTTCCTCGATCAGCAGGTCGAAGCGCCAGCTCGGCGGCGTCACGGTGATCGTGCCTTCGGCCTGCGTGAACGGCAGGCCCAGCCGCTCCATCACGCCGGCGCACTGCGCCTGCGTCAGCGGCATGCCGATCACCTTCGCGGCACGCGCGACGCGCAGCGTGACCGGCTTGCGGGCCGGCAGCGCGACGGTCTGGTCGTCCATCGGGCCGGCCTCGCCGCCGCAGACCTCGAGGATCAGCTGCGTGATGCGCTCGATGTGCTCGACCGTCTGCGCCGGGTCGACGCCGCGCTCGAAGCGGTGCCCCGCATCGGTCGTGAAATTGAAGCGGCGCGAACGGCCCGACACCGCCTCGGGCCACCAGAACGCGGCCTCGACATACACGTTGCGCGTCGCATCGGACACCGAGGTCGCATCGCCGCCCATGATGCCGGCGAGCGACTCGACGGCCTCGGCGTCGGCGATCACGCCGACCGCGGCATCGACCTCGATCGTGTTGCCGTTCAGCAGTTTCAGCTGCTCGCCCGGCCGGCCCCAGCGAACCGTGAGGCCGTGGTGGATCTTGTCGAGGTCGAAGATGTGCGACGGGCGGCCCAGCTCGAACATCACGTAGTTCGAGATGTCGACCAGCGCAGTCACCGAGCGCTGGCCGCAGCGGGCCAGCCGATCGACCATCCAGGCCGGCGTCTTCGCGGTGGTGTCGACGTTGCGCACGATGCGGCCGGAGAAGCGGYCGCACAGGTCGGGCGCCTCGATCTTCACCGGCAGCACGGCAGCGTGCTTCACCGGCACCGGCGGGAACGCGGGCGACTTCAGCGGCGTGCCGGTCAGCGCGGCGACCTCGCGCGCGATGCCGAACACGCTCAGGCAGTGCCCGAGGTTCGGCGTCAGCTTCAGCGTGAACAGCGTGTCATCGAGCGACAGGTGCTTGCGGATGTCTTCGCCGAGCGGCGCGTCTTCGGCCAGGATCAGCAGGCCGCCGTGGTCCTCGGACAGTTTCAGCTCGCGCGCCGAGCACAGCATGCCCTGGCTCTCGACGCCGCGCAGCTTGCCGAGCTTGATCTCGAAGGGCTTGCCGTCCTCGCCCGGAGGCAGCACCGCGCCCACCAGCGCGCACGGCACCTTCAGGCCGGCAGCGACATTGGGCGCGCCGCACACGATGTTGAGCAGCGTGCCGCTGCCGACATCGACCTGGCAGACGTTCAGCCGGTCGGCATTCGGATGCCGCTCCAGCGACACGACACGCCCGACGACCACGTGGCTGAAGGGCGGCGCCACCGGGCGCAGCTCCTCGACCTCCATGCCGGACATCGTCAGCAGCTCGGCCAGGGCCTTCGTCTCAAGGGGCGGATTGCAGAACTCACGCAACCACGACTCGGGGAATTGCATTGATGGGTCTTCCGCTGGTTACTTGAACTGGCTGAGGAAACGCAGGTCGCCGTCGAAGAACAGGCGCAGGTCGTTGACGCCGTAGCGCAGCATCGCCAGGCGGTCGATGCCCGAGCCGAACGCGAAGCCGATGTAGCGCTCCGGGTCGAGCCCCATGTTGCGCACCACCTGCGGGTGCACCTGGCCGGAGCCGGAGACCTCGAGCCAGCGGCCCTTCAGCGGCCCGCTCTCGAACATGATGTCGATCTCGGCGCTCGGCTCGGTGAACGGGAAGTAGCTCGGGCGGAAGCGCAGCGCGAGCTCGCTGGTCTCGAAGAAGGCCTGGATGAAGTCCAGGTACATCGCCTTCAGGTCCTTGAAGCTGACGTTCTCGCCGATCCACAGGCCTTCGACCTGGTGGAACATCGGCGAGTGCGTCGCATCGCTGTCGACGCGGAAGGTGCGGCCCGGCGCGATCACGCGGATGTCGGGCATGTGCGGCTGGCCGGCGTACTTCGCGGCATGGGCGCGCGCATGGCGCACCTGCATCGGCGAGGTGTGCGGACGCAGGTTCAGCCAGTGGCCTTCGTCGTCCTTCATGTCGACGTAGAAGGTGTCCTGCATCGAGCGCGCCGGATGGTTCTCCGGGTTGTTCAATGCGGTGAAGCTGTACCAGTCGGTCTCGATCTCGGGGCCGTCGGCCACGTCGAAACCCATCGAACCGAAGATCGCCTCGATGCGCTCCATCGTGCGCGTGATCGGGTGCACGCTGCCGGTGCCGCGCTTGCGCCCAGGCAGCGTCACGTCGAGCGACTCGGCCTTCAGCTGCGCCTGCAGCTCGGCATCGGCCAGGCCCTGGCGGCGGGCGTTCAGCGCGGCCTCGATGCCCTGCTTCGCGGCGTTGATCTCGGCACCGCGCGACTTCTTCTCGTCGCCCGCGAGCCCGGCCAGCGACTTCAGCAGCTCGGTCACGCGCCCGGCCTTGCCGAGGTAGCGCGCCTTCGCGTTCTCGAGATCGGCGGGTGCAGTCGCCTGCGCGAAATCGGCGTGCGCGGCCTGCACCAGTTGATCGAGGTCGTTCATCGGTAGAGGGTGGATGGTCGGTTCAAGAAACAAAAAAGGCCGCACACGAGGTCGGCCTTGGAGAGCTTGCCCCAGCGGCTGCGAACAGCCTTCGGGGACTTGCGTGGCACCGGCTGCACAGGGTGTGCGCGAGCCGGCGCGATCACGACATCAAGCGAGCTGGGCCTTCACCTTCTCCACGATGCTGCCGAAGGCGGCAGGATCGTTGACTGCCATGTCGGCAAGAACCTTGCGGTCGATCTCGATCGACGCCTTCTTCATGCCGTTCATGAACTTGCTGTAGGTGATGCCCAGGCCACGGGCCGCGGCGTTGATACGCGCGATCCAGAGCTGGCGGAACACACGCTTCTTGGTGCGGCGATCGCGATAGGCATATTGCCCAGCGCGCATGACCGCTTCCTTGGCGATGCGGAATACATTCTTGCGACGGCCGCGGTAACCCTTGGCGAGTGCGAGAATTTTCTTGTGACGAGCGCGGGCTGTTACACCACGTTTGACGCGAGGCATGGATTACTCCTTCTGGAAGTGTTTCTGAAACCGTGAATCAGTGGTGGCAGATCACAGCCCGGCAAAGGGCAGCATCTGAGCCATGTGACCCATGTTGGTCTCGTGCACGCCGACGGCACCACGCAGGTGGCGCTTGTTCTTCGTGGACTTCTTCGTGAGGATGTGGCGCTTGAACGCCTGGCCCCGCTTGACGGTGCCACCCGGACGAACGCGGAAACGCTTCGCAGCGCTCTTCTTGGTCTTCATTTTGGGCATGACTGCTCCTTTTTAGTTGCTCCACCAGGCGCCCGCAAAGAACTTGCGGTCTTGTTGGCCTGGAGGGGCTTCTTGCAACGCGCCGGTGACCAGACCGGCGCGCTGAACTCTCAATACTTCAACGCTGTTGCGGTCTCAGCGCTTCTTCGGGCCGAGCACCATGATCATCTGGCGCCCTTCGAGCTTCGGCATGTTCTCGACGACGGCCACATCGGCCAGTTCGTCGCGAATGCGCTCCAGCAGGCGCATGCCGATGTCCTGGTGGGTGATCTCGCGGCCGCGGTAGCGCAGCGTGACCTTGCCCTTGTC
>NZ_JBFUFQ010000331.1:0-4590 GCF_056403355.1 Rhizobacter sp. P2_H3
GCGGTGGCCGGGCTGACCGACTGCCGCAGCCAGGCGCGCGTGAACACGCCGCGCCCGGTGTGGAACCCCGACACGCGCCAGACCATGCCGTTCTTCGAGCAGTGGCAGGAGGTGCCCGATACGCAGCCGTACGACAACGGCTTCAAGCTGCAGTGGGAGCAGTTCCTGCGCCACGTGGCCGAGGACGCGCCGTACCGCTTCACGCTGCCCGAAGGGGCCAAGGGCGTGCAGCTGGTGGAGGCGGCGCTGAAAAGCTGGAAGGAGCGGCGCTGGGTCGACGTGCCGGCGCTGGGGGTGTGACGCGATGGACCTGTCGCTGAACCTCCCCGCTGCCGATGGCGGCCTCGCGCGCTACACGCTGAGCGGCCGCGAGGCCTGGCGCGCGCCGGCCGCGCCGGTCTTCAACCGCATCGCCTTCTCGGCCGCGCACGTGGTGGCGGATGCCCGCGCGGCGATCGACCCGTGGCTGGGCTGCGCGATCGACTGGGACGCGACCCTTGCGTACCGCCAGCGCCTGTGGCGCATGGGCCTGGGCGTGGCCGAGGCGATGGACACCGCACAGCGCGGCATGGGGCTGGACTGGCCGACCTCGCTCGAACTGATCGCGCGCTCGCTCGACGCGGCGCGCGACCTGCCGGGCGCGCGCATCGCGAGCGGTTGCGGCACCGATCAACTGGCGCCCGACGCGGCCCGCGGCATCGACGACGTGCTGCGCGCCTACGAGGAACAGATGGCCGCGATCGAGAAGCTCGGCGGCCGCCTGATCCTGATGGCCAGCCGCGCGCTGGCCCGCGTGGCGCGCGGCCCGGACGACTACGTGCAGGTCTACGGCCGCCTGCTGCGCCAGGCCCGCGAGCCGGTGATCCTGCACTGGCTGGGCGACATGTTCGACCCGGCGCTGGCCGGCTACTGGGGCAGCGCCGACGTCGACCGCGCGATGGACACCGCGCTGGCGGTGATCGAGGCGAACCCGGCGAAGGTCGACGGCATCAAGATCTCGCTGCTCGACAAGGACCGCGAGATCGCGATGCGCCGCCGCCTGCCGCCCGGCGTGCGCATGTACACCGGCGACGACTTCAACTATGCGGAGCTGATCGCCGGCGACGGCGTCGATGACGCGCCGTCGCAGCGGCACAGCGATGCACTGCTGGGCATCTTCGACGCGATCGCGCCGGCCGCGAGCGCGGCGCTGGCGGCGCTGGCGGCGCACGACCGCAGCCGCTTCCACGCGATCCTCGCGCCGACGGTGCCGCTGTCGCGCCACATCTTCAAGGCGCCGACGCGCTTCTACAAGACCGGGGTCGTCTTCATGGCCTGGATCAACGGCCACCAGGATCACTTCGTGATGGTCGGCGGGCAGCAGAGCACCCGCTCGCTGCCGCACCTCGCGGAACTGCTGCGGCTGGCCGATGAGGCGGGGCTGATCGAGCAGCCGGAGCTGGCGGCGCGGCGCATGCGGCATCTGCTGGGCCTGCACGGCGTGGACGCCTGACATGAGGGACTTCAGCGCCGACCACCGCTGGCTCTCGATCAACACCGCCACCGTGCGGGCGCAATGGCCGCTCGACCGCATCGTGCTGGAGTGCGCGACGCGGGGCATCCGCGCGATCTCGCCGTGGCGCGACCAGGTGGCCGCGGCCGGTCTCGACAAGATCGCAGGGCTGGTGCGCGACACCGGCATCGAGCTGTCGGGCTACTGCCGCGGCGGCATGTTCCCGGCGGCCGATGCCGAGGGGCGGCAGCGCGCGCTGGACGACAACCGGCGTGCGGTCGACGAGGCGGTGGCGCTGCACGCCCGCTGCCTGGTGCTGGTGGTGGGCGGGCTGCCGGGCGCGCTGTCGGGCCGGGCCGCGCACAAGGACATCGGCGCGGCGCGTGCCGAGGTGCACGACGGCATCGCCGCCACGCTGGAGCATTCGCGCCGCGCCRGCATGCCGCTCGCGATCGAGCCGCTGCACCCGATGTATGCGGCCGACCGCGCCTGCGTCAACACGATCGAGCAGGCGCTGGACCTGTGCGATGCGCTGGACCCCGGCCGCAGCGGCGCGCTGGGCGTGGCGCTGGACGTGTACCACGTGTGGTGGGATCCGAAGCTGCAGGCGCAGATCGAACGCGCCGGCCGCGAGCGGCTGCTGGCCTTCCACGTCTGCGACTGGCGCGTGCCCACGCGCGACCTGCTGAACGACCGCGCGATGATGGGCGACGGCGTGATCGACATCCCGCGCATCCGCGGCTGGGTCGAGGACGCCGGCTACGCGGGCTACAGCGAGGTGGAGATCTTCTCCAGCGAGGACTGGTGGAAGCGGCCGGGCGGCGAGGTGCTGGACACCTGCATCGCGCGGCACCGCAGCGCCGTCTGATCCACCCCGAGAGGCCCTAGACTCGCGCCGTCTGCATTGACGGTCGCGTCTTCATGAACAAAACGGCCAGGCTCTTGGTCACGCTCGCCCTGCTGGGAGGTTTCGGCGGGGCACTCTGGTTCTCGCTGCGAGGCGCTCCGGCGCAGCTGGCCGCCACCGAGCCGGCCGCGGCGACTGCACTGACCGGCCTGATCGCGGTCGACGTCGAGGATTTCTTCAGGAACCCGCGCGTGGTGCAGGTGCTGGCCGACCACCGCCTGCCGGTGCAGGTCACCCGCATCGGCAGCCGCGACATGGCGGCGCGCGTGGCGCCCGGCGCCAGCCCCGACTTCTTCTTCCCGTCGGGCGTGGTCGCCGCGACCCAGGTCACCGAAGCTGGCCGCAAGGCCGGCATCGCGACCGCCTCGTACTCGCCGTTCCACACGCCGCTGGTGATCGCCTCCTGGGAGCCGATCGCGAGGATCCTGGTCGACAACGGCATCGCCCGCCCGCTGCAGCCGCAGGTGTACGGCGTCGACATGGACAAGCTGACGCAGCTGATGCTGGCGCGCAAGCGCTGGAAGGACCTGAAGCACGCGGCAGCCTACGACGTGAGCCGCAGCGTGCTGGTGTCGACCACCGACGTGCGGCGCAGCAACTCGGCCGCGATGTTCCTGGCGCTGGCCAGCAGCGCGCTGAACGGCGAGACCGTCAGCGACCGCGACACCGCGCGCCGCACCGCGCTGCGGCTGGCCGAGCTCTTCAAGCGCCAGGGCTACCAGGAGAACTACGTCAACGGCAATTTCGAGGACTACGTGTCGCAGGGCATCGGCAAGACGCCGCTCGCATGGATCTACGAGAACCAGATCGTCGGCCATGCGCTCGCCAAGGGCGGCATCGGCGGCGGCATGGTGCTGCTGTACCCGCAACCCACCATCACCAACAAGCTGGTGTTCGTCGCCACCAGCGAGCGCGCGAAGGCGCTCGGTGCGCTGCTGTCGAACGACGCCGAGCTGCAGGGCATCGCGCTGCAGCACGGCTTTCGCATCGCCGATGCCGACCGCTTCGCGAAGGCCGTGCAGCCGACCGGCCTCGCGGTGGAGACCCGGCTGACGCAGGTGGTGGACCCGCCGTCGTTCGAACTGATGGCGGAAATGATCGACGTGGTGACGAAGGAGATGGGTCAATGAGGCTTGCCCTGCGTGTCTCGCTCGTGGCGCTGTTGTGCATGGCCCTCGCCGGCTGCGACCGGCCGGCGGCCGACACCGCCGCCACGCCAACACCGCCACCGCCGCCCGCAGCACCGGCGCTGCAGGTGCTGGCCACCACCGACCTGCGCGACATCGAGCCGCTGCAGCAGATGGTGCTGAAGGCCACCGGCGTGAACCTGCAGTTCCGCTTCGGCGGCACGATGGAGAGCACCGAGGCGGTGCTGAACGGCCAGTCCGGCGCCGACCTCGCCTGGTTCGCCAACGCCAAGTACCTGCTGTCCGACGCGCAGGGCCAGTCGCGCGTGAAGCTGCAGGAGAAGATCATGCTGTCGCCGATCGCCCTCGGCCTCAGCGAATCGGCAGCCCGCCAGCTCGGCTGGGACCGGCCGGAGCGCGCCGCCAAGGTCACCTGGAAGGACATCGCCGCCGCGGCGAAGGCCGGCAAGCTGAGCTACGCGCTGTCCAACCCCGCCACCTCGAACCAGGGCTTCATGGCCTTGCTGGGCGTGGTCGCGAGTGCCGCCCAGAAGACCGACGGGCTCGGCGCGGCCGACGTCGACCGCGGCGCCATCGCGGCGTTCCTGAAGGGCTACCGGCTGCCGGGCGACAACTCCACCTACCTTTCCGAGAAATTCATCGAGCGCCAGGGCATCGACGTCAACGCCTTCATCAACTACGAGAGCTGGCTGCTGGGCCTGAACCAGTCGGGCAAGCTGCGCGAGAAACTGTTGCTCGTCTACCCGCACGAAGGCGTGAGCACGGCCGACTACCCGCTGCTGCTGCTGAACGACGCCCGGCGCGACGACTACCTGAAGGTGGTCGCCTACCTGAAGGGCGAAGCGGCGCAGACCTGGCTGGCCCGCCAGACGCTGCGCAGGCCGGTGCTGCCGGAGGTGGCCGCGCAGGTCGCCGACATCCTGCCGCGCGACGCGATGCGCATCGAGCTGCCGTTCTCGCCCGACCGCGCGCTGGCCGACGGCCTGATCGACGCCTACCTGAACGAGTTCCGCCGCCCGATCGCGTCGACCTTCGTGCTGGAC
>NZ_JBFUFQ010000332.1:0-4590 GCF_056403355.1 Rhizobacter sp. P2_H3
GCGTCGCCGTCGTCGTCTCGCGCAACGTCGTCGAGCAGCAGGATTTCTCCGGCCGCATCGAAGCGATCGAGTCGGCGCAGATCCGCGCCCGCGTGCCCGGCACGATCGACGCGGTGCAGTTCAAGCCCGGCGCGCTGGTCAAGAAGGGCGACGTGCTGTTCCAGATCGACCCGCGCAGCTACCAGGCCGAGGTGGCCAAGCTGGAGGCCGCGGTCGCCAGCTCCAAGGCCAAGGCCGATCTCGGCCGCACCGAACTCGAACGCTCGAAGCGCCTGATGGCCGACAACGCGATCGCCCAGCGCGATTTCGATGAGCGCGCCGCCAGCGCCCGCCAGCTCGAAGCCGGCGCGCAGGCCGACCAGGCCGCGCTCGCGGTCGCCAAGCTGAACCTCGAATACGCGGTCGTGCGTGCGCCGTTCGCCGGCCGCATCGGCAAGGCCGAGGTCACGGTGGGCAACCTGGTCGACAGCAGCGTCGTGCTGACCTCGCTGGTCTCGATCAGCCCGGTCTACGTGAGCTTCGACGGCGATGAATCCACCTTCCTGAGCATCGGCGGCGCCGCGCGCGAAGGCGGCAAGGGCGTCAAGGTGCGCACCGGCCTCACCAACGAGAGCGGTTTCCCGCACGAAGGCCGGCTCGACTTCATCGACAACCGCGTCGACCCGGCCTCCGGCACGGTGCGCATGCGCGCGGTGCTCGAGAACAAGGACGGCGCGCTGATCCCGGGCCTGTTCGCACGGGTGCAGGTCGGCGCCGACATCGGCGCACYGGCCGCGCTGCTGATCAACGACACCGCGATCGGTACCGACCAGAACCGCAAGTACGTCTACGTCATCAACGCCGAGAACAAGGCCGAGTACCGCGTCGTGCAACTCGGCCCGCTGGTCGACGGGCTGCGCGTCGCGCGTGCCGGGCTGAAGCCGGGCGAGCGCATCGTCGTCAACGGCCTGCAGCGCGTGCGCCCCGGTTCACCGGTGGCCCCCGAAGTCGTGGCGATGAATGCCGACGCGGCGGCCAGCGCGCCGGCTCGCCAGTAAACGGCTCGCCAGCAAGAAACATCGAGAGACCCCATGCGATTCTCAAAATTCTTCGTGGACAGGCCGATCTTCGCGGCCGTGTTGTCCATCCTGTTGTTCCTGGCYGGGTTGATCGCGATCTTCCGGCTGCCGATCTCGGAATACCCCGAGGTCGTGCCGCCGTCGGTCGTCGTCAGCGCGCGCTTCCCCGGCGCCAACCCGACGGTGATCGCCCAGACCGTGGCAGCCCCGCTCGAAGAGGCCATCAACGGCACCGAGAACATGCTGTACATGGCCTCGCAGGCCACCGGCGACGGCGGCATGAACCTGACCGTGACCTTCAAGGTCGGCACCAACGTCGAGCAGGCTGAAACGCAGGTGCAGAACCGCGTGCAGCGGGCCCTGGCGCGCCTGCCTGAAGAGGTGCGGCAGATCGGCGTGACCACCGTCAAGAGCTCGCCCAACATCACGATGGTGGTGCACTTGCTCTCGCCGAACTCGCGCTACGACGAGGTCTACCTGCGCAACTACGCGGTGCTCAACATCAAGGACCGGCTGGCCCGCGTGGCCGGCATGGGCCAGGTGCAGGTGTTCGGCGCCGGCGACTACTCGATGCGCATCTGGCTCGACCCGCAGAAGATCGCCGCGCGCGGCCTGACCGCGCCCGACGTGGTCGCCGCGATCCGCGAGCAGAACGTGCAGGTGGCCGCCGGCGTGGTCGGTGCCTCGCCCGCCAAGGACGCGCCGTTCCAGCTGTCGGTCAACACCCAGGGTCGCCTGAGCACCGAAGAGGAGTTCGGCGACATCATCATCAAGACCGGCAGCCTGACCGCCAGCGGCGGCGTGATCCGCCTGCGCGACGTGGCCCGCCTCGAGCTGGGTGCCTCCACCTACTCGCTGCGTTCGCTGCTGAACAACAAGCCGGCGGTCGCGCTCGGCCTGTTCGAGGCGCCGCAGTCGAACGCGCTGCAGATCTCGACCGACGTGCGCGCGCTGATGGAAGAGCTGAAGAAGGACTTCCCGCAGGACCTCGAGTACGCCATCGTCTACGACCCGACGCAGTTCGTGCGTGATTCGATCAGCGCCGTGATCCACACGCTGCTCGAGGCGATCGCGCTGGTGGTGCTGGTGGTGATCGTGTTCCTGCAGACCTGGCGCGCGTCGCTGATCCCGCTGCTGGCCGTGCCGGTGTCGGTGATCGGCACGATGGCGGTGCTGCTGGGCTTCGGCTTCTCGATCAACACGCTGTCGCTGTTCGGCCTGGTGCTGGCGATCGGCATCGTGGTCGACGATGCGATCGTGGTGGTCGAGAACGTCGAGCGCAACATCGCCAACGGGCTGAGTCCGCGCGATGCGACGATCCAGGCGATGAAGGAGGTCTCCGGGCCGATCATCGCGATCGCGCTGGTGCTGTGCGCGGTGTTCGTGCCGATCGCCTTCGTGTCCGGGCTGACCGGCCAGTTCTACCGCCAGTTCGCGCTGACGATCGCGATCTCGACCGTGATCTCGGCCTTCAACTCGCTGACGCTGTCGCCGGCGCTGGCCGCGGTGCTGCTGCAGCCGCACGGTGCCCCGAAGGACAAGCTCGCCAAGGCCATGGACTGGGCCTTCGGCGGCTTCTTCCGCGTGTTCAACCGCTTCTTCGACCGCTCGTCGCACGGCTACACCGGTGGCGTGAAGCGCGTGCTGGCGCACAAGGGCGCGACCCTCGTGGTCTACGTGCTGCTGATCGTCGGCGCGGTGTTCATGTTCCGCATCGTGCCGTCGGGGTTCGTGCCGGCGCAGGACAAGCAGTACCTGGTCGGCTTCGCCCAGCTGCCTGATGCGGCCTCGCTGGACCGCACCGAAAGCGTGATCCGCCGCATGTCGGAGATCGCGCAATCGGTGCCGGGCGTCAAGAGCTCGGTGGCCTTCCCGGGCCTGTCGATCCACGGCTTCATGAACGCGCCGAACTCGGGCATCGTGTTCTACACGCTCGACGACTTCGACAAGCGCAAGACCGCCAACCTGTCGAGCGGCGCGATCGCGGCCGAGGTGAACAAGCGCCTGGGCGCGATCCAGGACGCCTTCATCATGGTGTTCCCGCCGCCGCCGGTGAACGGCCTCGGCACCATCGGCGGCTTCAAGCTGTACGTCGAAGACCGCGCCAACCTCGGTCCCGACGCGCTGTACCAGGCGGTGCAGGCGCTGCAGATGAAGGCGTGGCAGACGCCGCAGCTGGCGGGCGTGTTCTCGGGCTACCAGATCAACGTGCCGCAGCTGAAGGCCGACGTCGACCGCACCAAGGCCAAGCAGCTGGGCGTGCCGCTGTCGGACATCTTCGACACGATGCAGATCAACCTCGGTTCGCTCTACATCAACGACTTCAACAAGTTCGGCCGCACCTACCAGGTGATCGCGCAGGCCGACGCCTCGTTCCGCTCCGACGCCTCGGCGATCGGGCAGTTCAAGGTGCGCAACGCGGCGCAGGAGATGGTGCCGCTGGGCAGCCTGGTGAACGTCAGCAACACCTACGGGCCGGACCGCGTCGAGCGCTACAACTCGTACATGGCGGCCGACTTCAACGGCGGCGCAGCACCGGGTGTGTCGTCGGGCCAGGCGCAGGACATCATGGCCAAGCTGGCGGCCGAGACGCTGCCGCGCGGCATCAGCTTCGAGTGGACCGACCTCACCTACCAGGAGATCCTGGCCGGCAACACGCTGGTGATCGTGTTCCCGCTGTGCGTGCTGCTGGTGTTCCTGGTGCTCGCCGCGCAGTACGAGAGCTGGACGCTGCCGCTGGCGGTGATCCTGATCGTGCCGGCGTCGATCCTGTGCGCGCTGCTCGGCGTCTACCTGACCAAGGGCGACAACAACATCTTCACGCAGATCGCGTTGTTCGTGCTGGTGGGGCTGGCGTCGAAGAACGCGATCCTGATCGTCGAGTTCGCCCGTGACCTGGAGCACCAGGGCAAGGGCATCGTCGAAGCCGCGCTCGAAGCCTGCCACCTGCGCCTGCGCCCGATCCTGATGACGTCGATCGCGTTCATCATGGGCGTGCTGCCGCTGGTGTTCTCGTCGGGCGCCGGATCCGAAATGCGCCACGCGATGGGCGTGGCGGTGTTCGCCGGCATGCTGGGCGTGACGCTGTTCGGCCTGTTCCTGACCCCGTTGTTCTACGTGCTGCTGCGCAAGCTCGCGGTGGCGATCGAAGGGCGCTCCGGCGCCGCCGCGGCGCCGGTGGCGCACGAGGCGACCTGAGCGACGACAAGACCATGACACACACATTGTTCAAGACTTCCGCGCTGGTCACGGCGCTGGTGCTGGCCGGTTGCTCGCTGGCCCCGACGGTGCCGCAGCCCGACGTGGGCGTGCCGTCGGCCTACAAGGAGGTGACGGCCGTCGAAGGCAGCTGGAAGGCCGCCGCGCCGTCCGAGGCGCAGCAGCGCGGCGCCTGGTGGGTGACGTTCGGCGATGCGAAGCTGAATGCGCTCGAGGAGCAGGCCGCGAAGGCGAACCCGACGCTCGCGTCGGCCGCCGCCCGCGTCAAGGCGGCGCGTGCCTCGCTCGGCAGTGCCGAGGCCGACCGCTGGCC
>NZ_JBFUFQ010000333.1:0-4584 GCF_056403355.1 Rhizobacter sp. P2_H3
CGACAGCAACAAGCGCTTCCTCGGCACCGGCTGGGCCTTCCCGCCGGCCTTCGACGGCCGCACGCTGCATGCGCTGACGGTGTCGGAAGACCAGGACGTGCGCGAGAGCCTGCGCATCCTGCTGTCCACCGTACCCGGCGAGCGCGTGATGCACCCGACCTACGGCTGCGGCCTGCAGCGCATGGTGTTCGAGAACATCACCGAGAGCACGCTGACCGAGATCCGCAGCCTGGTCGAGAAGGCGGTGCTGTTCTTCGAGGTGCGCATCACGCTCGACCAGGTCGAGATCGACACCTCGGACCTGTACGAGGGCGTGCTGAAGCTGCAGCTGAACTACACGATCCGCAGCACCAACGTGCGCGACAACATGGTGTACCCGCTGTACCTGAACGATGGTGCGGCGCGCGAGGTGGCGGCATGACCAGCGGAACCTCGCAGAATGAACGCTTTCCACCGGCGCTGGCCGACGGCTACTTCCGCGTCGACGAGCTGCCGTTCGAGGACCGCGTCGCGATGACGGCCACGCTCGCGCGCCAGCTGCGCTTCGTCGACCTCGACAACCGCGAGGCCGGCGACTGGCGCGCGATGTTCGCGAGCGACGTGACGATGGTGCTGGCGCGTATCGCCAGCATCGACGTGCAGGCGCTGCAGGAGGATTTCCTGCACGACGCCGACTCGGCGCCGCTGCCGCGCCTGGCCCACCAGGTGGTCGAGCTCGCGCAGTGGATCGACCTGTGGTTCAAGTCGCTCGACGGGCGCGAGGATGCCGCCTCGCTGGCGTTCCGCGGGCGCATCCACCAGCTGGTCGACCAGCAGCTCGGCGCCGAGCTGCAGTGGGTGCACGAGCGCTTCGGCAAGCGCCGCTGGCAGGACCGCGAGGTCGGCCGCTCGCACGAGCGCCTGGCCGGCATCTGGAGCAGCGGTGCGCCACTGCTCGCGACGGCTGCCGCCGGCCGTGACGAGCGCGAGCTGCTGCGCGAACGCTACTTCGTGTTCCTGGCCGCGATCGACACGCTGCGCGCGCTGGCCCGCGAACTGCTGCCCGGCACGCTGCACAGCGGCACGCACGAGGCGGCGGTCGGGCTGCTGATCGCGTTCCTGAAGGTCTATGAATCGGCGCAGCGCGAGGTGAACCGCTTCACCGCGCGGCACGTCGATTTCTACTACCGCGACTGCCTCGGCTTCGGCCCGGCCGGGCCGGTGGCCGACGAGGTGCACCTGGCCTGCGCCCGCGATGCGCGCGGCGAACGCCTGCTGCAGGTGCCGCAGGGCACCGTGTTCGACGCCGGCAAGGATGCGGCCGGCCAGCCGCTGCGTTTCCACAGCGCGGCACCGCTGGTGGTGACCGATGCGCGCGTCGCGGCGCTGTGCACGCTGCGGATGGAGCGCGATGCGCGGATCTCGCCGGAGTGCGAGTTCGGCTTCGTGACGCGGGCCAAGGCGGCGCGGCCCCCGGTCGGTGTCGCGGACGGCAGCAGCGCCTGGCCGCTGTTCGGCGGCGGCGCCGGGGCGGTCGATGCGCGGCTGGGCCTCGCGATCGCGTCGCCGCTGCTGTTGCTGCGCGAGGGCGAGCGGATGATCCGGGTCGAGTTGCCTGTCGGGGAGGGCTCGGCCGATGGCGCGCAGGCGCTCGACGCGCTGGTCGACGCGGTCACCTTCGCGACCGACCCGGTCACGCTGCGCGATGCCTTCGGCCGGCTGCTCGGCCACTGGCTGCTGTCCGGCAGCGCCGACTTCACCGAAGCGCAACTGCGCCGCATGCGGCTGGCCGCGCACCGCGAGCTGCAGGGGCGCGTGCCGCAGGCGCACAGCGTCGGCGATCCGCTGGTGCTGCTGGCCGGCGCGCAGGCGCCGCAGCGCGTGCTGGTGTTCGAACAGCTGTTCCACGGCCTGCTGAAGCTGCACCTGAGCGCCGCGAACGGCTGGCTGGAGGCCACCGATGCCGATGTCGACCGCCTGCCGGAAGGTGGCCTGTCGATCACGCTACGGCTGCGCCCCGATGCGCCGGCGATCGTCGGCTGCGAGCCCGCCGTGCATGGCAACGACTGGGGGACCCGGCTGCCGGTGCTGCGCATCGAGCTCGGCACGCAGGGCCGGCTCTACCCGTACTCGCTGCTGGCCGACCAGCCGCTCACCGACGCGCGGCTGCGCGTCAGCGCCAGCGGCGTGCGCGACATCGTGCTGCACAACAACCTCGGCCGGCTCGACCCGACCAAGGCCTTCCACCCGTTCGGCCCGCTGCCGACGCTGTCGTCGTACCTGGTGGTCGGCGCGCGCGAGGTGGCGTGCAAGAACATCCAGCGCTTGTCGATGCAGCTCGAATGGGGCGGCCTGCCGCCCGACGCCGGCGGCTTCGACACCCACTACCGCGGCTACCCCGACGAGCAGCGCCGCGGCGATTTCACGGCCGCGCTCGCGATCCTGCGCGACGGGCTGTGGCAGCCGTGCAGCGGGGCTTCGGCGCAGCAGCCGCTGTTCGCGCCGCCGGATGCCGCCGCCTGCCTGCAGCCGATGTGGGAGATCGAGGTCGACCCCGGCTCGGTGCGCAAGCACAGCCGGGCCGGCGACCCGGCGGAGTGGGACGGGCCGCTGCCGCGCAACGGCCTGTACCGGCTGCAGCTCACCGGCCCGCGCGGCGCGTTCGGCCATGCCGCGTACCCGATGGTGCTGGCCGACACCGTCACCGCGAACGCGCGCAGGAACCTGCGCGCGCGCCGGCGCCAGCTGCTGCCGAACCCGCCCTACACGCCGCTGATCGAGCGGCTGACGCTGAGCTACGAGGCGGCCGGCGTGATCCGCCCCGGCGCGCAAAGCCCGAGCGAGAAGGGACCGCTGGAGGCCGCGCCGGACGTGGAGCGCCTGCTGCACCTGCACCCGTTCGGCGTCGACACGCTGCATTCGGCGGCGGCCGGCGCGAGCCACGGGCTGCTGCCGCGGCCCGGCGACGACGGCAACCTCTACATCGGCCTCGCGGCCGGCGAGCCGGGCGGCACGCTGACGCTGCTGTTCTCGCTGCTCGAATCGGCTGCCGACGCGACCCGCTCCGGCGCGGTGCGCGCGCCGGTGCGCTGGGCCACGCTGGCCGGAGACCACTGGCGGCCGCTGCCGGCGGCGCGCGTGCTGGCCGACAGCACCGAGGGCTTCCTGACCTCGGGCATCGTCACGCTCGACCTGCCGGGCGACCTGACGCTGGACAACGAGGTGATGCCGGCCGGCCTGTACTGGCTGCGTGCGTCGGCGGCCGCCGGCTTCGAGGGGTTCGCGGCGCTGCAGTCGGTGCAGGCGCATGCGCTGCGCGCGCGGCGCGTGCTGCCGACCGGGGCGGCGATGTTGCAGATCCTGCCGCAGGGCCGCATCACCCGCCCACTGGCCTCGCTGCCGGGGCTGTCCGGCGTGCAGCAGGTCGGGCCGTCGTTCGGCCTGCGCCCGGCCGAGGACGCGGGCCTGCTGTACACCCGTGCCGGCGAGCGGCTGCAGCACAAGCAGCGGGCCGGCACCGCGTGGGACGTGGAGCGGCTGCTGCTGGCGCGCTTTCCCGAGATATTCAAGGTGCGCTGCCTGTCCGGCGACGAGATCGCCGCGGCCGGCCAGCCGCGGCCGCCGGCCGGCCAGGTGCTGGCGGTCGTCGTGCCGCAGGTGCCGCGCAACGATCCGGCGTTCGCCTGTGCCGCGCCGCGCTTCAACGCGATCGAGCTGCGCCGCATGGCCGACTACCTGCGCGAGCGTGCGTCGCCGTTCGCGAAGGTGGTCGTGCGCAACCCGGTCTACGACCGGCTGCAGCTGCGCTGCGTGGTCGGCCTGGCGCGCGGCGTGCACGAAGGCGAGGCCTTGCAGCGCATCACGCGCACGGTGGTGGCCACGCTGTCGCCGTGGTTCGACGACGGCTGCGGCCCGGCGTTCGACTGGGTCGTGCGCGGCGAAGACCTCGAGGCGCGGCTGCGTGCGCTGGACGGCGTCGACTACGTGACGCAGCTGTCGCTGCTGCACCTGACCTGCAGCGACGCCGGCGTGTACACGCTGGTCGACACCGCACGCGAGGGGCAGGGTGAGAGGCCAGGTGAAGGGCGGGGCGAACGCGGCCACGCCGTCTCGCGCGCCCCGTGGAGCCTCGCGCTGCCGATGCCCACGCACATCGTCACCGCGGCCTCCGCGTTCCCCGACCCGGCGCCGCAGCCGACCGGCATCGCGCAGCTGTCGATCGGCAGCACCTTCGTGATCGGGGGCGGCGCATGACGATCCGCAACCGCAAGACGCTGCAGCACTTCTTCGACGAAGGCCGCTTGCCCACGCGCGACCACTTCGCCGACCTGATCGACTCGATGCTCAACATGAGCGACGAGGGCTTCCACAAATCGGCCGAGAACGGCATCGAGGTGTCGTCGCCGGCCGGCTACGACGCGCTGGTCAGCTTCTACCGCGAGCAGAGTTCGCGCACCGCGCTGTGGTCGATGAGCTACGGCGGCGACCGCGACCAGCTGCTGTTCCACCACGCCGGCGTCGCCGCGTCGCGCGGCCGCAAGCCGGTGCTGGCGCTCGACGCACAGGACCGCGTCGGCATCGGCACCGCCGAGCCGGCCCAGGCGC
>NZ_JBFUFQ010000334.1:0-4580 GCF_056403355.1 Rhizobacter sp. P2_H3
GGGGGCTGGCGGCTGCAGCTGCAGCCGCGGGTTGGTGCGCGACTCGACCGCCGAGGCCTTGATCACCGTGCGCGAATCGATCGGCACCCGGTCGTCGGTGCGCGGCGCGGATTCGGGCGTGGCCAGCGTCGCGCGCATCACGTAGCCGCCGATCACCAGCTCGTCGGCATGGCCGAGGGTGGTGCCTTCGCCGGCATTGATCGGCCGGCCGTTGATGACGATCGCGTTGGCGCTGCCGACGTTGCGGATCGAGAACGATCCGTTGGTGAACCAGACCTCGGCCTGCAGGCGCGAGATGTGGCGTTCCGGGTCGGGCAGGGCGAGCGTGTTCGTGTCGGAACGGCCGATCGTGCCACCGCGTTCATCGAAGTGGCCCGTGATCGACTGAGACAGGGTCTCGTTCTTCAGGGTATGGGCGCGTATCACCAGGATCATGAGGGCTCCGACAGCGAGGCAGGCACGCCCGCCGAGCGGAGCCGGCGCGCCTGAAGCCGGTTTATCCGCCGGGCGCCCGGGATTGGCAATCAACGAAAGTCATGCGGCTGTCGTGAAAGGGCTGGGAAACGATTGCTGAAAAGGATTGCCAGATGACTTTCGTTCATTGAGACTTTGCGTCCCCCCAGGCACTGTGCCGTGCCATGCCTGAAGACGACTATCCCGACCGCCCGTTCGAAGACGACGAGACCACCCGCGTCATCACCCATTCCAGCGCCAGCGTCAAGACGAGCCCGCTGAACGCGGCCGCGGCCGTTGCGTCGGCCGACACGCTGCCGGCCGCTGCGCCGGGAAGTGAGTCCGCGCGCCGCACGGCGCCGGCCGCCAGCCCGGCGGCGCCGCGCCAGGTCGGCCGCTACCAGATCACCGAGCGCATCGGCCGCGGCGGCATGGCGAGCGTCTACCGCGCGCACGACCCCGGCATCGACCGCACCATCGCGATCAAGTTCCTGCACGCCGCCTACTGCGAGGAAGAGGAATACCGCGCCCGCTTCCTGCGCGAAGCGCGTGCCGCGGGCATGTTGTCGCACCCGAACATCGTCACCGTGCACGACGTGGGCGAGATCGAGGGCCGGCCGTACATGGCGATGGAGCTGATCGAGGGCGAGCCGATGAACGAGCTGATGTCTCGCCTCGGCCCGATGCCGATCCGCGACACGCTGGTGATCGGCCTGCAGCTGGCCAAGGCGCTCGACTATGCGCACGGCAAGGGCATCGTGCACCGCGACATCAAGCCGTCGAACATCATGGTGCTGAAGGGCAGCAGCACCGTCAAGGTCACCGACTTCGGCATCGCGCACGTGGCCACGGGGGCGTCGTCGACGCACCAGACGCGTGTCGGCGACGTGCTCGGAACGCCCCAGTACATGTCGCCCGAGCAGACCAAGGGCTCGAAGGTCGACGGCCGCTCCGACCTGTTCTCGGTCGGCATCATCCTGTACCAGATGCTGAGCGGCGCAGCGCCGTTCCAGGGCGACAGCATCGTGGCGCTGGCGATGAAGATCGCCACCGAGGAGCCGACGCCGATCGAGAAGCTGCGCACCGACCTGCCGCAGGGCGTGCGCCGCATCGTCGAGCGCTGCCTGGCCAAGCAGCCGGAGCGCCGCTTCCAGACCGGCCAGGAACTGGCCGCCGCGATCAGCCAGGCGATGCGCGACATCGAGGATGAAGCGCGCGAGAAGGAGAAGCCCCGCATCCTGCCGCTGCGCCTGAAGTGGGCGCTGATGATGGGTGCCATCGTGTTCGCGGTGATGGCCGTGACCGGCACGGTCGTCAACCGGCAGCAGACGGCCGCGATGATGGGCCAGGTGACCGACTACGGCGCGTCGCTGAGCCGCTTCATCGCGGCGCAGAACGCGGTGTCGGCGCTGGCCGACGAATGGGTGGCGGTCGAGGTGTCGGTGGGCGAGGTCATGAAGACGCGCGATTTCACGAGCGTCAGCGTGGTCGACCGGGCCGGCGTGGTGCGTGCGTCGAGCGATGCGGCGAGCGTGGGCCAGCCGTACAAGGCGCGCAGCGGCGAGCTGCTGGGCACGCGTGCCGGCGGCGTCAGCGTGACGCGCGTGCTCGACGACAACGACAATGTGCTGGTGTTCGAGGCGCCGATGACCTTCCAGGGCAAGGCGGTCGGCCGGGTGGCGCTGGGCGTGCCGGAGAAGCCGTTGGCGCAGGTGGCGCGGCTGAGCCTGACGCTGATGATCGTGCTGGTGATCGTCACGGTGCTGGCGGTGGCGGTGGCGATGTACTTCGTCGCGAACTGGTTTGCGCGGCCGATCAAGCTGGTGGGCGACTCGATGCGCGAGATTGCGCAGGGCCGCTTCGAGCACCGCATCCGCGAGGAGCGCACCGACGAGTTCGGCCAGTTGTACAAGGGTTTCGACGCGATGGCGCAGGCCCTGCAGGAGCGCTACGTGCCGACGCAGGACACCGCGGCCGAGACGCAGCGCGTGGCCGCCAGCTTTGCCAGCACGATGGCGCCGCTGCGGCGGCCGGGCGCCGCGGATCCGAAGAAGCCTTCTTGAGGGAGCAGTCGATGCAAGCACTTCAGCGCCGCGCGCTGACCCTGGCGGCGGGCGTCGCCTGCCTGCTGGCGCTGGCGGGTTGCCAGACGCCGCCGCGCAGCGGGGGCGAGACGGCCACCGCCGTGCCGGGCCTGGCCGCCCGCGACGGCGTGCTGGGCCGCAGTGACCGGCTGCTGGTCTACGTGCCGCAGGGCGACGACAACTACGCGTCGATCGCGCAGCGCTTTCTGGGCAGCGCGTCGCGCGACTGGGAGGTGGCCGAGGCCAACCCCGGCACGCCGCAGGCGCGCAGCGGCCAGCCGGTGATCGTGCCGCTGAAGCCGTTGAACCCGATGGGCGTGCGCAGCGGCCAGTACCAGACGATCCCGATCCTGTGCTACCACCGCGTGGGGCAGGGCAGCGGCAAGATGACGGTGTCGTCGTCGAGCTTCGAGCAGCAGCTCGACTGGCTGGCGGCGAACAACTTCAAGGTGATCCGCCTGAAGGACCTGATCGGCTTTCTCGAGGGCCGGCAGCCGCTGCCGCAGCGCTCGGTGGTGCTGACCTTCGACGACGGCTATGCGTCGTACTACCGCTATGCCTACCCGCTGCTGAAGAAGCACGGCTTCCCGGCCACGGTGTTCCTGTACACCGATTTCGTCGGTGCCGGCGACGCGCTCACCTGGCCGCAGATGCAGGAGATGACGGCCTCGGGCCTGGTCGACATCCAGTCGCACTCGAAGACCCATTCCAACCTGATCGAGCGGGCCGCTGGTGAAAACGATGCCGCCTATGCGAAGCGGATGGAGGCCGAGGCGAAGGTGCCGCGCGACGTGATCGAGAAGCGGTTGTCGAACGAGGTGCTGACGTATGCCTACCCGTTCGGCGATGTCAACGAGGTGGTGCTGGAGGCGCTGGCGCGCAACCGCTACCGGTTGGCCGGCACGGTGACGCCGGGTGGCAACCCGGCCTGGGCGCAGCCGCTGATGTTGCGCCGGACCATGATCTACGGCAGCCACGACCTGGAGGCCTTCAAGTCCAAGTTGCAGACCCTGCGCAGCTTCACGCCCTCGTCATGACGCACTCATTCGCGGTTCGCTTCTCTGCGGTCAGATTCATCACGCTGGCGGCCGTCACGCTGCTGCTGGCCGCCTGTGCCGGCGTGCCGACCGGCAACCCGACCGGCACGACCGGCGCGGGGGCCAATTCGCGCAACGACCCGGTGTCCGAGTTCGAGGCGCGCCAGAGCGAGCTGGCGGTGTCCGCGGAGCGGCAGGGCAAGTGGAGCGAGGCGGTGCAGGCCTGGGAAGTGCTCGCGACGCTGCGGCCTGCGCAGTACCGAGAGCGCCTGGCCGAGGCGCGGCACCGGGCCGATGTGCTGGCGACCGAGCGGCTGCAGCGCGCGCGGGCCGAGCTGAAGAAGGGCGATCTCGATGCGGCGGAGCAGTCGTACCTGGGCGTGCTGGCCTTGCAGCCGGAGCAGGCCGAGGCCGCGGACGGGTTGCGTGGCATCGAGCGCGCGCGCAACAAGCGCGATTACCTGGGGCAGCCGTCGCGGCTGACGCTGACGCGCAAGCCGGGCGCGCGGATCGCACCGAGCGAGCAGTCGATCGAGCTGGAGCACGCGGCGATGCTGGCGGGGCAGGGCGAGTTCGACGAAGCGATCGGCATGCTGCAGAAGCGGGCTGATGCATCGCCGCGGGATGCCGCGGTGCGTCGGGCGCTGGCGGACACACTGCTGAAGAAGGCGCAGGCTCTGCAAGCCAGCGATCCGAAGGCGGCGCGTGATGCCCTTCAGCGTTGCCTGAAGCTGGAGCCGAAGAATGCTGCTGCCTTGGCACTGCTGAAGAAATTGCCTGCAGGCTGAGGGCCTTTCTCGTTTTCGTGCGGTTGAGTTGAGCGGAAAGGCGCGGGTGGGGAGGCTGTGGCGCGCCGTCGGGTGCGGTCACCGCCCCTGGCGGGGCGCTGACTCCCCTGCGCTGACTGGTTTCATGGCCCGTCGCCCAAACTCCCGCCACTCACTTCGTTCGTTGTGGTCAAACAGTGGGCGACAGTCAGTTCACGAAGCGTGCTGCGCACGCGGGC
>NZ_JBFUFQ010000335.1:0-4551 GCF_056403355.1 Rhizobacter sp. P2_H3
ATGAAGAACTGTGCAAACCCAAACAATACTCCAAGCACTGTCACAACACCAAATCTTGAAGAAGTTGCAACGAGCAGCATGGCGCTTGTTCTACCATTTCCAAAACTAAATTCCGCCCCTTGAGATAACCCTAAAGGAAGCCACCCCATAAATATCATTAGGCAACAAAGAAAAATTACTATCACCTTCGCCGACAACGACGGGAAATGATTCCGATTACCAGATGGCAACCAGAATATGCTCACGAGCAAAAGGATGGTGGCCCAGAGTAGCGTGAAAGTGGAAAAAACCTCTACAAAAGCGGGGTCAAATGATCTCTGCGCCGCCTGCATAACTCCACTCATAGAACTTACTATTGCAAGGGACACTGCTCTGAGAGGCCCGAGAGACTCGCCGCTCGGCAAAATTATTCCGACGACCCCAGCCCCGATCCAATAGGCGATCATCAAAGAGATCGCGCGCTTATCTCGAAGGCGATCCACTGCATTTGGTTGTCCGTGAACGATTAGTTTTAGTTTCATACTTTTCACCATGTTTCTTCAGATGGATCGATCTCTTAAATTTATGATGAGTGACAGCTCTGCCATTGCGGCGGGACCTCGGCCCATGTGGGCATGGTGCTGAACGCAGTCCAGGTCGACGACGATCAGGTCGCCACATCGATACAGCGTCCACGTTGAACAGCCCGCCATTTCCTCCCGCCCTCGTGCGACGACGCGCAGGTAGAGGTCGCGATCTCGATCAATGGTCCAGTCGTGCGCATGTGTCCCTCCGACGATGAAGGTCTCATTGATGGATTCGAGGTCGTACCTTTCCGCGTCCGCGCTTGCGATGTACTCATTCACGAAGGCCATGATGAACTCCCGTCGTAGAACACATCCGACCGCAGCACGTACTTGGCCCCTTCCGTGACCGCCGCCCCCTCATGCCACGTGTCGTGAACGAAGAGCAGCCCGCTTCCCTGCCGCGGCACCACCTTGAACTCCCGGAAGTCCGTTTCCCCACCGTCGAAGCCGTGATTCAGGTAGACCAGCAGCGTCAGCCTGCTGGTCATCCCGCCCTCGGTCCACGGCCCGTCCTTGTGCATCTTGAAGCGCTGCCCGGGCGAGTACTTGTAGAAGCGCAGTTCCTTCGGCAAACCCGCGGCAGCTTCGCCGTCCAGGTGCGGTAGCGGCAACGCCGCCAACCGCTCCCACAACAACGCAATCCACGACGGCGCCTCGAACTGCGCACGCTCGTTGTTCCGCACATTGCGCATCAACTGCGGGCCCGCCACCGTCCGCACCGATGCCGCGTCGAACCCGCGCCGCTCCGCCAGGTCGATCAGCGCTGCGCATTCGTCGGCCGACAGCAGGCCCGGCACCGAGAACACGCGCTCCGAATGGGGCACCCATTGCTGCGGTGATGCGGGCGCACCCGCAGGCGTGTCACTGATCGCGAGACTCGACATGTCTTCTTCCTTCTCCCCCTTGACCGCTGCAGTCTAGTCACGTCGCGCCGCAAATCCCGGAACTGCGCGCACCCCCTGATGGGGGACATCTACAAGCCAGATGGCGCTATGAGCACTCTGTATGGAACGAGTCCGCGCGCGGACGCGCTACTGCAAGCCGCGCGTCCGGCCTGGCGACCTACTCCACTTCACCGTCCACCAGCGCTTGCAGGCAGAAGCTGATATCGCACAGGCCGCATTCGCAGCGCACCTCCAGCACCGGCAGCGCCCCTGGCACGCCAGTCGCACATTCACTCACCGTCACCAACCCAGCGCACGCAGGGCATCGCCGCTCCGCCTTGCCCGTCTCGAAACCGTACGAGCGGACCGCATCCAGCGCGGTGCCCTTCGCCTGCAGGAACAATGCATCCGCTCGCCGTTCAATCCAGCGCTCGCACGCCACCTTCACCACCACAACCACAAGCCCCACCAGCGACATCACTGCCGCAACACTCAGCCAATCGTTCATTTGCCGTCCTTTGCCAACACCGGGTTGCACTGCCAGGTGGTGTTGATCGGATCAGCATAGAAATCAACTGTGCAGGACATATGCACGTGTGGCTCTTGACCCGCACGATTCTCCCTCGGGGAAACCCCAGCAGCCGCATCTCAGGCCTCTGCAGCCAGGTCCGCCGGCGTTGCCGGCACCGCCTGCAACTGGTGCCCGCCCTCCCGATGCAGCTGCACCACCGCATCGATCTTCAGAACCTTGGGCAGGTTGTGCGTGATGAACAGCATCGTCACGCGGCCCTTCAACCCGTTGATGGTCTTCGCGAAGCTCTCGGCCGTGTCGTGGTCGAGCGCCGATGTCGCCTCGTCGAAGATCAAGACCTTCGGGCCCTTCAGCAGTGCACGGGCGATCGCCAGGCGCTGCTTCTGCCCACCCGACAGGCCGCTGCCGCGCTCGCCGATCTCGGTCTGGTAACCCTGCGGCAGCGCCTCGATCGTCGTGTGGATGCCTGCCATCTTCGCGGCCTGCACCACCTGGTCGAAGCTGGCTGCCGGGTTGCCCGCGCGCAGGTTGTCGAAGATGCTGCCGCTGAACAGCACCGTCTCCTGCGGCACCACGCCGAAGTGCGCGCGCAGCTCGTTGGCGGCCATGTGGCGGATGTCGACGTCGTCGATGCGGATCTGCCCCTGGCTCGGCTGGTAGAAGCCCATCAGCAGCTTCGCGAACGTGCTCTTGCCCGTGCCCGACGGGCCCATGATCGCCACCGTCTGCCCCGGCTGGATGCTCAGGCTCAGGTCCTGGTAGAGCATCGGCAGGTCATCGGCATAGCGGAAGCCGAGGTTGCGCACCTCGATGCGGCCGGCACCACCCGTCTGCCGCTGCGGCGTGATCGAGTACGGCTCGGCCGGCGCGTTCATCACGTCGCCCAGCCGCTGCACGCTCAGCGAGGCCTGCTGGAACTGGCTCCACAGGCCAACGATGCGCAGCACCGGCTGGCTCAGCTTGCCGGCGAACATCTGGAAGGCCACCAGCATGCCGATCGTGAAGCTCGGCTCGGTCATCACCGTGTACGCACCCACCATCAGGATCAGCAGCGTCTGCACCTGGTCCAGCGTGGTCGCGAAGATGTTGTAGGTGTTGGCCGTCTGCTTGGTCTTGAAGCCCGACTGCAGGTAGCTCGCCAGGTAGCCCGCGAAGCGCTGCCGCAGCTGCGGCTCCATCTGCAGGCTCTTCACCGTCTCGAAGCCGGCGATGTGCTCGGTGACGAAAGCCTGGTTGCGCGCGCCCAGCAGGAACTGCTCGTTCAGCCGCGCCTGGAACAGCGGCGCGATCACGACGCTCACCACCGCGATCACGCCCAGCACGCCGAGCGAGATGCAGGTCAGCAACGCGCTGTACCAGAACATCACGCCCAGGCAGATCACGAGGAACGGCAGGTCGAGCACCAGCCCGACCGCTGCGCCGGAGACGAACTCGCGGATCGTCTCCACCGCGTGCAGCCGCGCCGCGACGACGCCGGTGGGCCGGTGCTGGAAGTAGCGCAGCGGCAGCCGCAGCAGGTGCTCCCAGATCGCCGCCCCCAGCACCGCATCGACGCGGTTGCCGGTGTGCAGCACCAGGTACTGCCGCACCCAGCTGAGCAGGCTGGTGAACACGGTGAAGATCAGCATCGCGATGCCGATCGCGATCAGCGTGCTCTCGGTGCGGTGCACTACCACCTTGTCGATGATGGCCTGCGTGAACAGCGGCGTGGCGAGTGCGATCAGCTGCAGCGCGAGCGAAGCGAGCAGCACATCGCGCCACACCTGGCGGTGCTTCATCAGCTCGGGCACGAACCAGCGGAAACCGAAGCGCGGTGCCCCGGCCGCACCATCCGGATCGGCCGCGGCCGCAGTGACCGGCACCGCCAGCCAGGCCACGCCGGTGATCGCCTGCGCGAACGTCTCGGCGTCGAGCTCGTTCGCCGTCGCGCTGCCGGCCTTGAACAGCACCACCTTGCCGTCGACCGCGGCGGTCACGATGCCGAACACCGGTGCCGCGTCGTCCGTGGCATCGGCCTTCAGTGCCACCAGCAGCGGGAACACCATGCGTTCGAGACGCGCAGGCTTCAGCGTGACCTGCCGGATCTTCAGGCCGAGCGCACGGCCGGCCGCGATCACCGTCGCGTGCGTGCACGGCGGCGGAAACTCGCGAGCCACCAGTTCGGCCGCGAACGGCTGGCGGTGCAGGGAACAGATCGATCCCAATGCCCACAGCAGCTGCTGTTGCGACACCACTTGTGGCGCCCCTCCCCTCGTCCTCGTCATGGAGGCTTACTCCCGTTCTTGTGAAGGTCAGTCTATCCGGCGCAGTGCCGATTCCTCACGAAACCGGCACCACCACTTGGGGGGATGACGCGCTCAGCAAGGCGTCGTAGCCGGCGAGGCCGGCCTGCATCGAATAACGCTGCGCGAGTCGTCGCGCAGCAAGCCGGCGTGCAGCCCACGCGCTGCCGCCCTCGAGCGCGCCCGCCGTGGCTTCTGCGATGCGTTCCACATCGAAGAACGGCACCAGCGCCCCCGTCTCGCCATCGATGACAACCTCGCGCACCGGTGCGGTGTCCGAGCCGATG
>NZ_JBFUFQ010000336.1:0-4530 GCF_056403355.1 Rhizobacter sp. P2_H3
GGGCTGGCCTGGGCGCTGGCCGACCTGTGGCACACGCGCCGCAGCTGGGCGCGCGCGCCGCTGCGGCTGGAGCGGCGGCTGCCGCAGGCGCTCGCGATCGGCGTGCCGCGCGAGCTGGTGCTCAACCTCGTCAACACGGCGACCCTCGGCTGGCGCGGCAGCGTGTTCGACGAGCTGGACGGCACGCTCGACTTCGACGGCCTGCCGCGCACGTTCCGCCTGCCGGGGCGCCGGCGCATCGAGCTGCGCTACCGCGTGACGCCGCGCCGGCGCGGCCGGGTGCGCTTCGGCGGCACGCAGCTGCGGCTGCGCTCGCGCGGCGGCAGCTTCGAATGGCTGCACCTGCTGGGCGAGCCGCAGCTGCTGCACGTGTACCCGAACTTCGCGGCGGTCGCGCGCTATGCGTGGCTGGCCGGCGACCGGCGGCTGTCGCAGATCGGCATCAAGACCTATGCGCAGCGCGGCGAGGGCACTGATTTCAAGCAGCTTGCCGACTACCAGAGCGGCGACCCGGTGCGCCACATCGACTGGAAGGCGACGCTGCGCCACGGCCGGCCGATCGTGCGGCAGTTCCAGGACGAGCGCGACCAGTGCGTGCTGTTCCTGCTCGACTGCGGCCGGCGGATGCGGGCCGACGAGGGGGCGACGAGCGCCGACGGCGGCCACTTCGACCAGGCGCTGAACGCGCTGATGCTGCTGACCCACGTTGCGCTGAAGGAGGGCGACGAGGTCGGCGCGCTGAGCTTCGGCCATGCGCCGGGGCAGCAGCGCCGCTTCGCGCCGCGCAAGGGGGCGGCGACGCTGAACGCGATGATGGCGCGGCTGTACGACATCGAGCCCGGCACCGACCACTCCGACTACCTCGAGGCGGCGCGCGACGTGATGCGGCTGCAGCGCAAGCGGGCGCTGGTGATCATGCTGACCAACTTCCGCGACGAGGATGCGGCCGAGCTGGCCCCGGCGCTGAAGCTGATGCGCACGCGCCACCTGGTGCTGGTGGCGAGCCTGCGCGAGCGGGTGCTGCGCGAGATCGCGGGCCAGCCGCTGGGGGTGGCCGAGCGGGCGGTCGAGGTGGCCGGCGCGCACTGGTTCGAGCAGGCGCGGCGCGATGCCTTCCGGCGCGTGACCGGGCAGGACGCGCTGTCGGTGGACGTGGAGCCGCGCGACCTGCCGGTGGCGCTGGTGAACCGGTACCACGCGGTGAAGCGCTCGCGGCTGCTGTAGCGGCCCCCATCCGCTCGCGTCATCCCCCCAGAATCCCCACTCGGGGTGCTAGGCGCGACACGAGGGCTCCGCTACGATGGCCGCGCCGATCCCCGGCCTACGACACCACATCATCCCGAGGAGAACCCCTGCATGGCCACCGCCAATCCGTCCGCCAACCCGTACCAACCGCCGCGCGCGGCCGTCGCCGACATCGACCGTGCATCGGGCGAGGTCCAGCCGATCAACCTGTGGTCGGCGCGCGGGCGCATCGGCCGCCTGCGCTACCTCGCCTACCTCGGTGCGAGCTACCTGCTGATGCTGCCGGTGTTCATCGTGGCCGGCGTGATCGCGGCGGTGACGCAATCGCCGTTCGTGATGGTGGCCGTGTACGGCGTGGTCGGCATCGTCTATGCCGTCTGGGCCGTGATGATGATGATCCAACGCTCGCACGACATGGGCTGGAGCGGCTGGACGGTGCTGCTCGCGATCATTCCGTTCGTCGCGCTGATCTGGCTCTTCAAGGCCGGTACGCCGGGCAGCAACGAGTACGGTGCACCGCCGCCGCCGAACACCCGCTCGGTGAAGATCCTGGCCTGGGTCTTCCCGGCGTTCATCGTGCTCGGTATCGTCGCGGCGATCGCGCTGCCGGCCTACCAGCAGTACGTGATGCGAGCCAAGGCGGCACAGATCCAGGCGCAGCCGCAGCAGCAGCCCTGAGCATGGCGAATCGACTCACCCAGATCGCCACCCGCACCGGTGACGACGGCAGCACCGGCCTCGGCGACGGCACGCGCGTGCCGAAGGACCACCTGCGCGTGCAGGCGATGGGCGATGTCGACGAGCTGAACTCGACGCTCGGCGTGCTGCTCGCCGAGCCGCTGCCCGACGAGGTGCGCGAGCTGCTGGTCGTGATCCAGCACGAGCTGTTCAACCTCGGCGGCGAGCTGTCGATCCCCGGCTACGAGCTGCTGAAGGGCGATGCGGTGCTGCGCCTGGACGAGGCGCTGGCCCACCACAATGCGGCGCTGCCCCGGCTGAAGGAGTTCATCCTGCCGGCGGGCACGCGCAGCGCGGCGATCGCGCACGTGGGGCGCACCATCGCGCGCCGCGCCGAGCGCGCGGTGGTGGCGCTGGGGGCGCAGGAAGCGGTGCGTGCCGAACCGCGGCAGTACCTGAATCGGCTGAGCGACCTGCTGTTCGTGCTGGCGCGCGTGCTGAACCGCGCCAACCTCGACGGGCTGGGCGGCGACGATGTGTACTGGCGCAGCGAGCGGCTGGCCAGAGACGCTGACTGAGCGGCGCCGTCAGGGCGCCGCGTAGTACCCGACCGCGAACTCCGCGAGCGTCAGCTGGCCATCGTGGTCGGCATCGAGCTTGTCGAACATCGATGCGATCACCGGCAGGCGCTCGGCCTCCTCGCGCGACAGCTTGCCATCGCCGTTCACGTCGACGCGGGTGAACACGGCTTCCATCGCGGCCTTGTCCTTGGCCGAGGGCTCGGCCGCCGGCGTCACTGCCGAGGCCAGCAGCGCCGCGCCACCCAGCGTCAGGGCCAGCAGGCTGCTGCGAATGCGGTGCGGCGTGGTCATGGCGTGCCCCCGGGCAAGTGGATCGGACGTCGATTGCACCCGATCCGGCCTGCTGCAGCCAGACTTCTTGCCAGGGCTTACCCGCGCTACATCTGCGTGACCGACCTTACATGCGCAGACGCGGGGTCGGCCCCGTCCGTTCAGCGGCGGCGCGCCTTCACGGCCTGGTGCAGCACGTCGAGCACCGTCAGCGAATCGTTCCAGCCGATGCAGGCGTCGGTGATGCTCTGCCCGTAGGCGAGCTGGGCCGGATCGTCCTTGCCGGCGCTGAACTTCTGCGCCCCGGCGTTCAGGTGGCTCTCGACCATCACGCCGAAGATGCGGCGGCTGCCCCCGGCGACCTGGCCGGCGATGTCGCGCGCGACGTCGATCTGGCGCTCGTGCTGCTTGCTGCTGTTGGCGTGCGAGCAGTCGACCATCAGCGACGGGTTCAGCTTGGCGGCTTCGAGGTCCTTGCAGGCGGCCTCGACGTGAACGGCGTCGTAGTTGGGCGTCTTGCCGCCGCGCAGGATCACGTGGCAGTCGGGGTTGCCGCGCGTCTCGACGATCGCGACCTGGCCGTTCTTGTGCACCGACAGGAAGTGGTGCGCGCGGGCCGCGGCCTGGATCGCGTCGGTGGCGATTCGGATGTTGCCGTCGGTGCCGTTCTTGAAGCCGATCGGCGCCGACAGGCCCGAGGCCAGCTCGCGGTGCACCTGGCTCTCGGTGGTGCGCGCGCCGATCGCGCCCCATGAGATCAGGTCGCCGATGTACTGCGGCGAGATCACGTCGAGGAACTCGCTGCCGGCCGGCATGCCCAGGCGGTTGATCTCGGTCAGCAGCTGGCGCGCGATGCGCAGGCCCTCGTCGATGCGGTAGCTCTCGTCGAGGTAGGGATCGTTGATCAGGCCCTTCCAGCCGACGGTGGTGCGCGGCTTCTCGAAGTAGACGCGCATCACGATCTCGAGCGTGTCGGCGTATTTCAGGCGCTGTTCGCGCAGCTTGCGGGCGTAGTCGACGGCGGCGACCGGGTCGTGGATCGAGCAGGGGCCCATCACGACGAGCAGGCGGTCATCGCGGCCGGCGACGATGTTCTTGATGCGCTGGCGCGTGTCGGCGATCAGCGTTTCGGCGGCGGTGCCGCGGATCGGGAAGAAGCGAACCAGGTGTTCGGGCGGGGGCAGCGGAGTCACGTCCTGGATCCTTTCGTCGTCGGTCTGGCCTGTCTTGTCGATGGGCGCATACCAACCCTCCGTGGCGCTGGCGGACTTGGCGTTCATGAGCGTGATCTCCTGCTGGGATGGACGGTGAAAACTGCGGGGGCAAAAAAAAACCGCCGGGGAGACCCGGCGGTTTGGTGAGTTCTTTGCGTTTGTGTCTTACAGCCTACGCGCTGACCTCTCCTCCGCCGGGCGGTGCGAGAACCAAAAGTAGGCAAAGAAGTAGGACGGGACGAAACGCATGGGCGCGAATGTAGCACGGCCTCCCGATCGGCCGTCAAGCTCGTTTTTTGCACAGGTGTTCGCCGTCGCGGGGAAATTGACAGCGCCGCGCAGGCGCGGGTCAATGGCGGTTTGCCAACAAGACAGGAGACACGCATGGACCGACGACACCTGATTTCCACCGGCGCGGCAATGGGCCTGGGCGCCGTGGCCGGTTGCGCCACCGACACCCGCGCGGCCGGCGGCGCGAAGACCGCGTTCGAGGTGCCGCAGCCGACGCTGCCGGTGGTCGGCAGCACCGAGCTGTTCCCGGT
>NZ_JBFUFQ010000337.1:0-4481 GCF_056403355.1 Rhizobacter sp. P2_H3
GGCCGGCAGCGCCACGGCCGCCGCACTCGCCGCGCAGGGCTGGCAGTGCGAGCTGCTCGACCGGCACACGAGCCCGGCGCAAGAGGCCTCCGGCAACCCGGCCGGCCTGTTCCACGGCATCGTCAACGCGCAGGACGGCACGCACGCGCGCTTCAACCGCGCGGCCGCGCTGGAACTCGCACGCGTGCTGGCCGGTGCGCTGCGCGACGGCGTGCCCGGTTCGCTGGCCGGCCTGCTGCGGCTGGAGACCGCGCTGCCGGATGCGAACGCGATGCAGGCGGTGCTCGATCGCGTGGGCTTGCCGGCGACCTATGTGCAGGCGCTCGATGCCGATGCCGCCGGCCGCCTGGCAGGCCTGGCGCTGCGCCACCCGGCCTGGTTCTACCCGCAGGGCGGCTGGGTGCAGCCCGGCGCGCTGGTGCGCTGGTTCATCGCGCAAGGCGGCGAGCGGATCCGCTGGCGTGGCAGCGTGCAGGTCGAGTCCATCCACCGCGACGGCGACGGCCGCTGGCAGCTGAAAGACGCGCAGGGTGCGAACATCGCCAGTGCACCGGTGCTGGTGCTCGCGAACGCCGGCGATGCGTTGCGGCTGCTCGGCCAGCCCGCGTGGTCGGTCGAGGCGGTGCGGGGCCAGCTGAGCCTGGCACCGGCCGACGCCGCGGGCTGGGCGCTGCCGCGCATTCCGCTGGCCGGCGCCGGCTACCTGCTGCCGCCGATCGACGGCATGGCGGTGTTCGGCGCCACCAGCACGGCCGGCGACATGGCCCCCGAGCTGCGGCAGGCCGACCATGAGCACAACCTGGCGCAGTACCGCAAGCTGACGGGGAAGACCGCACCGGTCGACGCGTGCGCGCTGCAAGGCCGCACGGCGTGGCGCTGGGTCGCCGGCGACCGGCTGCCGATCGTCGGCGCCGTCCCCGACCTGCAGGCCGCGAGCACGCGCCCCATTGATCAAGTGCGTTTCGTGCCGCGCGTGCCGGGCCTGTTCGTGTTCACCGCGCTGGGTTCGCGCGGCATCACCTGGTCGGCCCTCGGCGCGGGTGCGCTCGCGTCGGCGGTCACCGGCGCGCCAGCACCGCTGGAGAGCAGCCTGCTCGATGCGATCGACCCGGCCCGCTTCATCGCCCGCCAGGTGCGGCGCGACGCCCGCTGATCAGGCCCAGGCCGCGCGCAGCCAGCGGCGCAGCGCCGCCGCGACGCGCGGGTGGTTCAGCAGGTCCATGTGGCCGACACCGTCGATCTCGACGCGTTCGACATCACCGGCCAGCGCCGGATCCACCGCGCTGCCGGGCCGCACCAGGCCGTCGCCCAGGCCCGCGACAAGCCGCATCGGCACCGCCACCGTGCTCGGCACCGCACCATGGCGCAGGTCGCGGATGCCGCGGCTGCGCGCATCGGCGAGCCGGCTCAACGGCCGCGTGATCGCCGACGCATCGAGCACCGAAGAGAGCACGTGCCCGGCCCGTTCCAGCGGCGCACCGCGGTGCGGCGTGCCCAGGCAGACCAGCATCCGGATGCGATCGAGCCACGGGCTGCCGTCGGCCAGCGCCTGCTCGCAGGCGGCGCGCGCGATCAGCCCGCCCATGCTGTGGCCGACCAGCACGATGTCGCCGGCGCGCTCAGGTGCGGCATCGATCCATTGCGTCAGCAGCACCGCCAAAGCGCGCGCGTTGTCGCTGATCGACAACCCGCTGTTGTAGCGAAGAAAAAGCGCGGTGGCGCCGAACTCGCGCTCGACCATTGCCGGATACGAATCGCCGGCCGACTCGGCGCGCGCGACCGTCCAGCTGTGTTCATCGCAGGCCAGCCCGTGGATGAACAGGCAGACCCGCTCCGCCGGTGCCACGCCTTCGGGGTACAGGGCCATGCGCACCGCGAGCGGGTTGCCTGCGGCCTGCAGCGCATCGCCGGCCACGCCGTTCAGCGCGCTGCGCAGGGCCTGCTCGCGCGCGCCCGGTTGGCGTGTCGGATCGGTGAGGCGCTGTTCGGCATGGCCGGCCAGCGTGAGGGCGGCAGCGCCGGTCTGGCGCACCGTCGTGTGGACCACCGTGCTGACCAAGTCGTGCACCCGCTGCACCCAGCGGGCGGGCGCTGCGACCACGGGCACGTGCTGCAGCGTCGCGAAGGCCTGGTCGGCGATCGCCTGGTGCATCTGCTGCACCTGCGTGGAGGTCGCCTCGAAGCCGGCCTTCAGCGCGGCCGCGTAGGCGCCGGGCACCGCCGGCTTGCCGCGGGGTCGCAGGGGCCGCATGAGGTTCAGGGCGCTCAGGGCGCCGGCTGGTCTCCGGCGCCTGCGCCCTGGGTCTGGCCTTCGGCGGGCTCGTCGCCCTGTCCGGCTTCGCCGGAGCCCGGGCTGGTCTTGCGAAGCTCCTTTTCCTTCAGCTTCTCTTCCTTCTTCTTTTTCTTGGCCAGCTCGCGCTGGCGCTTTTCGAACGAGTAGTTGGGTTTGGCCATGGGCCGTCCTTTTTCAGCGGATTCGGAACAGGCCCGAGGTTACGCCCTTTTTGGGGGGGTGCGAGGCCCGGGAGTGGATCAGAACGTCAGCGTCTTCACGCCCTGCGAGGTGCCCAGCAGGCAGGCGCCGGCCCGGTTGCGCGCGAAGATGCCGACGGTGACGACGCCCGGCCACTGGTTGATCTCGCGCTCCATCGCCACCGGGTCGATGATGGCCAGGCCGCGCACGTCGAGGATGCTGCAGCCGTTGTCGGTGACGACGCCGGCGCGCAGCTGCGCATCGCCGCCGAGGCCGCGCAGCCGGCGCGCGATCTGCGCCGCTGCCATCGGGATCACCTCCACCGGCACCGGGAAGCGGCCGAGCGTGTCGACGAGCTTCGATTCGTCGGCGATGCAGATGAAGTTCTGCGCGATGTCGGCGACGATCTTCTCGCGCGTGAGCGCGGCGCCCCCGCCCTTGATCATGAAGCCGTGGTGGTCGATCTCGTCGGCGCCGTCGATGTAGACCGGGATGGTGTCGACGGCATTGCTGTCGAGCACCGCGATGCCGTGCGCGCGCAGCCGCTCGGAGCTTCGTTCGCTGCTGGAGACAGCGCCGGCGATGCGGTCCTTGATGCCGGCCAGCGCGTCGATGAAGCAGTTCACCGTGGAGCCGGTGCCCACGCCGACGATGCTGCCGGGTTGCACGTAGGCCAGCGCGGCCTGGCCGACGAGGGCCTTCAGTTCGTCCTGTGTCATGGCTGAACGCTTGGAAGCGGGGTCGTTTGAGACAATCCGCGATTATCCAAGACGCTGGTCCCCGCATTCATCCCATGGCCCTGGTCCCCTACCCCCTCACCCGCCCCTTCCTGTTCGGCCTCGACCCCGAGCAGGCACATGACCTGACGCTCGGCGCGTTGGCGCGCATCCAGCGCACGCCGTTGATCTGTGCGGTCGCGCAGCCGCGGGTCGACGACCCGGTGACGGTGGCGGGCATCCGTTTCCCGAACCGCATCGGCCTCGCGGCCGGGCTCGACAAGAACGGCCGTTGCATCGACGGGCTGGCCGCGATGGGCTTCGGCTTCATCGAGGTCGGCACCGTGACGCCGCTCGGCCAGCCGGGCAACCCGAAGCCGCGCATGTTCCGCCTGCCGCAGGCGAACGCGCTGATCAACCGGCTCGGCTTCAACAACCAGGGGCTGGCCGCCTTCATCGCCAACGTGAAGCAGGCGCGCTTCCGGGCGCAGGGCGGCGTGCTGGGGTTGAACATCGGCAAGAACGCGGCGACGCCGATCGAGCGCGCGGTCGACGACTACCTGCTGTGCCTGGACGGCGTGTACCCGCATGCCGACTACGTGACGGTGAACATCTCGTCGCCGAACACGAAGAACCTGCGCGCGCTGCAGAGCGACGAGGCGCTGGATGCGCTGCTCTCGGCGGTGCAGGAGCGCAAGCAGGCGCTTGCGAAGCAGCACGGCCGCAGCGTGCCGGTGTTCGTGAAGATCGCGCCCGACCTCGACGAGGCGCAGGTCGGCGTGATCGCCGCGACCTTGAAGAAGAACGCGATCGACGGCGTGATCGCGACCAACACGACGATCGCGCGCGATGCGGTGAAGCACCTGCCGCACGGCGAAGAGGCCGGCGGCCTGAGCGGCGCGCCGGTGCTTGCGGCCTCGAACCGGGTGATCGCGCAGCTGCGCGCCGCGCTGGGCGCGGGCTACCCGATCATCGGCGTCGGTGGTGTGTTGAGCGGTGCCGACGCGCAATCGAAGATCGCGGCCGGCGCCGACCTGGTGCAGCTCTACACCGGCTTCATCTACAAGGGGCCGGAACTGGTCACCGAAGCGGCCCGCGCACTCAAGAAGTAGCCCGGGTGCCAACCCGGGGATCAACCCTCATTTGTTCGCTTGTCACCTCCCACAAGGCAGGGTGGTGGCACGAAGGCGCGAGCGGGGAGTCTGGGGAGCGCCAATAAGGGAGTGGCGCCGGAGCTGGCTGGTTTCATGGCCCGCGTGCGCAGCACGCTTCGTGAACTGACTGTCGCCCAC
>NZ_JBFUFQ010000338.1:0-4439 GCF_056403355.1 Rhizobacter sp. P2_H3
CACCCCACCGAGCTCGATCACGCTGCTGTCCAGCCGCTGCTCCTGGTGCTGCAGCGACACCAGCTGCACCTCGGTGCGCACCATGCGCCACTGCGTCAGGTCATCGCTCGCCTCCACCGCGACCGGCCAGGCGCCGTTCGCGCGCTCGGGGAAGGCGAGCGCGACCTCCATCACCGAGCCCTTCACGCCGCGCAGGTCCAGCACCCAGCCGCGCGGCGTGTCGTCCGGCGCGTCCTTCGCGTCCTTCCTGGCCGGCTTCGCCGCGGGCAGCTTGAAGACCGGCACGCTGCCGGTGGCCAGGCTCTGCTGCGCCGGGGGCGCTGCATCGGCCCAGGCATGGGGCAGCGGCTCGCCGAGCGCATTGCGCAGCTGCAGCCCGCGCAGGTCGGCGGTGCCGGCCTGCAGCTGCCACGCGAGCGGCAGCTCGAGCGTGTAGTACGGCCCGGCGCCTTCCAGCTTGAGCCCCGCCGCGGGCGGAACCGCCGTCGCCGCCATCGTCCACACGGCCAGCATCGCCGCCCCGATCCAACGCGCGTTCATGCTGCCACCTCGGCGTCGACCGCCGCCGCGCGCCGTGGCGGCACCGGCGCGAAGTACCCCACCACCAGCAGCAGCACGCCGACCACGATGAAGGACACGATGCGGTACAGCCCGCCCTGGTCGGCCAGCTCGACGAAGAACAGCTTCAGCACGACGACGCCCAGCAGCGCCGCGCCGACGATCCACACCGTGCGCAGCACGCGCCGGTGGCCCAGCAGCATCAGCCCGACGCCGACCAGCGACCAGGCCACCGACAGCATCGCCTGCGTCAGCGTCGACGCGAACAGCGAAGCCTCGTCCCACGGCACATCGGCCGCGTGGTGGGCCAGGCGCAGCACCAGCCCGGTGTAGACCGCGAAGGCGCTCAGGCCGAGCACGCCCAGCACGGCCGCCGGCGGCACGCGCTCGCGCACCGGCTGCGGCAGCGCGCGCAGCCACAGCGCCAGCACCAGCAGCGCGAGGCACTGGCCGATCTCCAGCGGGTTCAGCAGCGGCAGGTACGGCAGCGGCGCGGCCGTGCCGTCGTGCGCSTTCGCGCCCCACACCCACAGCAGCAGGCCGAGCGCGAGCGGCGCCGCACCGACCACCAGGTAGGCCTCGCGGAAATCGGCCACCGGCCAGCGGCGCAGCACCGCCGGCCGCGTCAGCGCGAACACCGCGGCGGCGATCACCGGCACCCAGCCGAGCACGCGCCAGGCCGAACCGGGTTCCCCCGCGTCGAACAGATGCACCGCCAGCTCGCCCGCCGCCACACCGACGAACAGCCACAGCCCGAGCACGTGCACCGCCTGCAGCGGCCAGCCGCCGAGCCACGCCGCCTGCCGGCGCAGCAGCAGCACATGCCACAACAACGCCACCGGCCACGCCAGCCAGCCCAGGTGGGCCGACGGCGTGATGTCGAACGCCGCCATGCCGAGCGCGATCACCACCAGCGACGGCAGCGTCAGCGCGGTGGCCTGCCCGAGCACGCGCCACTGGCGCCACGCCGCGAGCATCGTCGCCAGCACCGAGCTCGCGACCACGCAGCCGACCAGCGCCGCCGGCCAGCCGTCCCGCGCATCGGCGTCGCGCAGCAGGTGCAGCACCTGCGGCACCAGCATCAGCCCCCACCACAGCAGCGACCAGCCGACGATGCCCCATTGCACGACCGCCTGCCGCGTCCACGCGAGGGCCGCGTTCGATTCCGGCCGCGCCGCGCGTTGCAACGCGTCGCCGGCCAGCAAGCCGGTCAGCGCGAGGCCCAGCGGCAGCCCCAGGCGCAAACCGCCGAACGGCGCATGCGCCAGCAGGTCCGGCCCGAAGGCCAGCGTCGCCACGGCAGCAGCCACCTCCAGCAGCAGCCAGCCGAACGCCAGCGCCGGGTGCGCGATGCGCAGGCCGAGCCACAGGGCACCGACACCCAGCCACGGCCACACCAGCGCCGCGCGTTCTGCCGGCAGCACGCACAGCAGCCCCAGCGCGACCACCGCCAGCCCGGCGAGCAACGCGGTGCCGCTCGCCAGCGACCATTGCGGCAGCGCGTCACGCTCGTCCATGGCCCGCAATTGAGCACGCAGCTCCAGCCACGCGGTCGCGAGCAGGCTGCCACCCACCAGCAAGGCCGCGACCAACCCTGGCCACCCGTCGCGCGGCGCGTCCAGCGGATCGAGGTGCAGCGAAGCCGCCAGCCCCGCCAACGCGACCAGGTGCWAGGCCCCCGCGCAGGCCATCAGCACGCGCAGCGCAAAGCGGTGGCCGAGCGTCGCCAGCACCAACGCCAGCAAGGCGGTCGCGACCGAGGCCCACAGCGGCACCAGCACCATCCATCCGAGCAGCGCCGTCGCACCGGCCGCGAGCCAGGGGAGCGCGATGTCGTTGCCCTGCTCCCATCCGGCACGCTGCGCCGCCGGATGACGGTGATGCACGCGCCACATCGCGAGCACGCTGCCCAGCATCAGCAGCACGCCGATCAGCGAGCCGTCGATCAGCGGCGTGCCTGGCGTGAGGTCGAGCGACAACGCACTCACCAGCCGCACCACCGCGCCGGCCAGCACCGCGAGCGCGAACGCGCGGGTGTAGAGCCGATGCTGGCGCACGCCGAGCCAGAACATGCCGGCCGCCTCCACGGCCCAGGTGGCACCGGTCCACGCGCCCTCCAGGGCTAGCGGGATCGCGAGCGTGGCGAAGATCACGCCGACGATCACATGCGCCTCGCCGAGCAGCGCATAGCGGATGCGCGCACTGCGCAGCAACGCGCCGCCGATCACGAGGTAGAAGAACGCGAAGCCGAGCGCCGACCAGGCCGCGCCCCATTCGGTRTCCTTCACCATCAGGTACTGCAGGCCGAAGGCCGCCAGCGGCACGCCGAACACCAGCGCGCTGTCGACGCGCCCGACCTGCTGCAGCGCCTGCCGCGCGCGCTGCGCCAGCGGATCGGTCACGGCAGGGTCGTCGCCCAGCGCCAGCGCGCGCCGCGCGAACAGCACGCCGATCGCGGTGAACAGCACGAAGAACAGCAGCAGGAAGGCCTGCGTCGATGCGTACAGCGCGTCGGTGTAGTGCGCCTGCGCCCAGGCGCCGGCCAGCGTGAAGGTGCCGACCGCGCCGATCAGGTTCAGCGGCCGCCACGCCTTGTGCCATGCCATCAGGAAGATGCCGACGTCGAGCACCGCGAGGTAGCTGAACAGCGCGATGTGGTTGCCGCCGCCGGTGGAGACCAGCACCGGCGCGAGGAAGCCCTCGGCCACTGAGACGTAGGCGAGCCACGGCGCGTTCTGCAGCACCGCGAGCGCGGCACCCAGCACCGCGACGACCGCCATCACCGCGAAGGCAGCGCCCGGCGGCAGCAAGCCGTTCAGGCGCAAGGCCGCCAGCGCCGTCAGGTAGAACACGCCGATGCCGGCGCCCTGCAGGATCAGCCCGTAGCCCTGGCCGCCGGCGGCATCGCGCCGGTCACGCAGGCGCCAGCCGAGCACCAGCATCACGACCCCGACCAACGCGACGCCGGCGTAGCGGAACTCGACCGGCAGGGTCGCGCGCTCGGCCACATAGCGCAGCAGGAACGCGAGGCCCAGGAACAGGATCAGCACGCCCACCTTGACGATGGTGTTGCCGCCGAAGATCCAGCGCGCGAGGAACGGCGGCAGGCGGTCGCGCAGCGGCAGCGTGGGTTCGATGGGCGGCGGCGGCGGGGTCGTGCGCGATGGCTCGGTCCACGGGGCGGGTGCCGCGGGCTCCTCGGCGGCTGTCGCCACCGCAGGCTCGAGGACCGGCGCGGGGACGGGTTCGGGGACCGGCACCGCGATCGACGCGACCGCGGGTTCGATCGATGCGGCCGCACTCGGCACGGGCCGGGGTTCGAGGACCGGTTCGAGATCGAGTTCGAGGACGGTGTCCGGCACCGCCGCCGGGACAGGTTCCACGCTGGCGGTCACCGCGCCAGCCGACAGCCGCTGCACCTGCAGCCGCAGTGCGCTCACCTCGTGCTCCAGCGCCGCGACGCGCTGCGCGAGATCCGGCGCTGCTGGGGCGATCATCGGCGCTGCGCCCTGCGGCATCGCCGCCTCGTCCGGCATCCCGGGCCAGGCCTCCTCGGCCGGCGCTGCCGCCTCGGCCTGCTTCGACTTGCGGATCTGCCACACCACGAGCGGCGTCACGATCAGCATCACCAGCCCACCGGCCGGCCCGCCGAGCGCCAGGCCCACCAGGCCGCCCAGTACCGCATAGACGAAGTTCATCGGCCCTCCACCGCTGTCCTTGTGGCGGCGATTATGACGAGCGCCCCGGGCGCGCCCGGACGCCCTTTCGGGGGTTGCAGGGGATCAGGCGCCGGTGAGGTAGGCGACCAGCTGCCGCTCGGCCACCGACCAGCCGCGGCGCCGGCGCAAGGCGGCGAGCCGCTCGGCCGCGCTGCGCAGCCG
>NZ_JBFUFQ010000339.1:0-4437 GCF_056403355.1 Rhizobacter sp. P2_H3
ATCGATGACCGCCCGCCTCAATCCCGTCGACCGCCTTCTTGCGTGGTTCGACCCACAGCGTGGCTTGAGCCGCCTGCGCAGCCGAACGCTGTTGGCCCACTACGAGGCCGCGCGTCCGAGTCCTCAGCGCAAGTTCCGGCGTGATGGCGGCTCGCCCAATCAGCTAGCGCAGCAGGGCGCGGTGCCACTGCGCAATCAGATGCGCTATCTCGACCGCAATCACGACCTGGTCGTCGGGTCGCTCGACGTGTTGGTCAACAACACAGTCGGCGCACAGGGAATCGGGGTTGAATTTCAGCCGCGAACTCGGACGGGCGAGATTCACGCTGACTATGCGAAGGCCTTGTCGTCCGCCTGGCGCGATCGGCAGCGGCGCCCTGAAGTCCGTTGGCAGCACAGCTATGCGCGTTGCCAGCGCCTGCTTGCCCGCTCGCTGTACCGAGATGGGGAAGCCTTCGCTCAGATCCTCTTGGGGCAGGTGCCTGGACTCGATCATGGGACCCGGGTGCCGTTCTCGCTGGAGCTGCTGGAAGCGGACATGGTGCCGATGGACTACACCGATGCTGCCCGGGGCTTCGAGCATGGCATCCAGCGCAATGCCTGGGGGCGTGCGTCCAACTACGCTGTGCACAAGCGCCACCCGAGCGAGGCGGTGAGCCTGCGGCAAGACCCGAAGTCGATCCCGGCAGACCGCATGCTTCACCTGGCACACCTGCAGCGTATCGGTCAATCGCGCGGGGTGACTCGGTACGCCAGCGTCATTGGTCGCATCGAGGACATCAAGGATTACGAGGAGTCGGAGCGCATCGCGGCGAAGGTCGCCGCGATGTTGACCGGCTACGTGAAGCGCCAGGCGCCAGACGGCGGCGGCTACGAGGGCCCGCTGAAGGACGACAACGGCAACGACATCGCGCGCCAGATCGCGCTGTCCCCCGGCACCATCATCGACACGCTCGCGGTCGGTGAAGAAATCGGCCTGATCGACAGCAACCGCCCGAACCCGAACCTGGTCACCTTCCGCAACGGCCAGCTGCGTGCGTTCGCCGCCGGCATCGGTGCGAGCTACTCCAGYSTYAGCCGCAACTACGACGGCACCTACAGCAGTCAGCGCCAAGAACTCGTCGAGCAGTGGGTGCACTACGCCTGCCTGACCGACGACTTCGTCAGCATGTGCGTGCGGCCGACCGTCGAGAACTTCATCTTCGCGGCCGACTTCTCGAAAGTGGTGCCGACGCCGAAGGACGTGATGCCGGGGACCGAGGACGACGTGCTCTACATCGCGCCGTCGATGCCGTGGATCGACATGGCGAAGGAAGCCACAGCCTGGCTGACGTTGAGCCAGGCCGGCTTCATCAGCGAGGTCGAGGTGATCCGCAAGGCCGGGCGCAACCCCGACACCGTGCTGGAGCAGGTCGCCGAGTGGCGCCGCAAGGTCAAAGAGAAAGACCTGCGCTTCAGCAGCGACGTGACGAACCAGAACGCGAGCGGCCTGCCCAGCCCGCCGAAGCAGGGCGCCGCGCCAACCAAATCCAACAACGACGACCAGGAGGACAACGCCGATGAATGACCCCCGTACCCTGACCGATGCCGACATGCAGCGCATCGCTGAGAAGCTCGCTGCGCAGCTCGTGACCCAGCTCGGAGACGAGCGCACTGCGCAGCGCCTGGTCGATGTTTGGGGCGGCTACGTCGACCGCCAGCTCGGTAAGGGCCTGCGGCGCTTTGCGATGTACGCGGTGATGGCGCTCCTCGGCCTGGGGGCAATCAAGTTTGACTGGTTCAGTCGTCTGCTCAGCAAGTGACCGACAGCGCCGAACGATTCCAAAACAGCACGACCACCTCGAAGACACCAGAACCAGGACAGGGACAACAGCGAATGGACTTCAACGTAGCCTACGAAGCCGTGCTCGGCAAGGAAGCCGGCTTCAGTGACGACCCGCGCGACAGCGGCGGCCAGACGAATTACGGCATCACCGAGGCGGTGGCGCGCGCCTTCGGCTACACCGGACCGATGCACCTGCTCGGCCTGGACCGGGCCAAGTCGATCTACCGCAGCCGATACTGGGACGCGCTGCAGCTCGACCAGGTCGCAAGCGCAGCCCCGGTCATAGCCGGCGAGCTGTTCGACACCGCGGTGAACCAGGGCACCGACCAGGCGGCCACCTTCCTGCAGCGCGCGCTGAACGTGCTGAACAAGGAAGGCAGCTGGTATCCCGACGTGAAGGCGGACGGCCGCATCGGCCCGATGACGCTGGCGTCGCTGCGGGAGTACACGCGCCGCCGCGGCGCCGAGGGACAGGTGGTGCTGCTGCGCGCCCTCAACGCACTGCAGGGTGTCTTCTACATCGAGCTGGCCGAGCGCCGCTCGAAGGATGAAGCTTTCGTCTACGGCTGGCTGCTGAACCGGGTTGAGATCACGACCGCAGCAGGAGGCAAGGCCTGATGGACCCGATCAGCACCGCATTCGCGCTCGCGCAGTTCGTGCCGGGCATCCTGAAGTGGATCACCGGCAGCGACCAGGCCGAGCAGGCCGCCAGCACTGTGATCGACATCGCCAAGCAGGTCACCGGCAAGGACACCGGCCAGGCCGCGCTGAGCGCGATTCAGGCCGATCCTGCTGCGCTGCTGGCGTTCCGCCAGGCGGTTATCGCGGCCGAGGCCGACCTCGACAAGGCCTTCCTCGCCGATCGGCAGGACGCCCGCAAGCGCGACGTGCAGCTCGCTCAGCTCGGCAGGACGACCAAGCGCGCGGACCTGATGATCGTCGGCGACGTGGTGGGCATGCTCGCCTGCCTGTCGGCGATGGTCTTCGTGACCTGGCTGGGCGTGACCAAGGGCGGCGACGTGAATCCGCTGATCATGGCGCTCAACGGCCCGCTCGGCATGCTGACCCAGCAGTTCGCCAACGGCCTGCGCGATGCGCACCAGTTCGAGTTTGGATCGAGCCGCGGGTCGGCAGAGAAGACGGAACTGCTGGCGAGGGCGCCGGCGCTCAAGTAGAGCGCTACTCGTCGTGAGTCAGCGGCTACCGTCCCAGAACTCATCGGTGTGGATGAGCACGGGGGAAATCCCCTCGCGCAGGTACATCCTGGAGACCATCTGGTGGAGCTCTTGCCGGTGGGATTCGTAGGCAGCAAGCCAATCCGATGGCCTTGGGCCGGCCAGAAAACGGTCTTCCAGAAATTCTCTTGAGACCAAGGCCCTGATGACCAATCCGCCGACGACAACGGCGAACCGGACGGACTCGCTTCCGGTGTCAACAATCGGTGCGCTGACGAACTCCTGCTGGATCATCTCGATGCTCCCATCGAATGCCGGAGTGCCCGGCGATTAGCCCGGATGCGCGATATTTTTCCGCTGCTCTTGCCACCGCGCAAGCGCTTTTTTAGAGCAAGTGCAGGCGTCTGCACATGTCAAAAGACAAGGCGGCTGCCGGAGTGCGCTAACACCCCGGCAGCCACCAAACCCACAGAGTCGACCTGTGAGCCCAGCCAAGGCCCTGCCACCTCCCGGGAGGCGGGGCGCAGTGTACCCACACCCAACTGGAGCCTCATGGCTAACCCAATCATTCCTTGGATCGGCGGCAAACGGCGCCTGGCCGATCTGCTGATTCCGCGCTTTCCGGCGCACAAGTGCTATGTCGAGGTCTTCGCCGGCGGCGCCGCGCTGTACTTCCTTCGCCCGCCGGCGGACGTGGAGGTCATCAACGACATCAACGGCGAGCTGGTGAACCTTTACCGCGTGGTGAAGCATCACCTCGAGGAGTTCGTGCGCCAGTTCAAATGGGCGCTGTCCAGCCGCGAGGTGTTCAAGTGGATCCAGGACACGCCCGCGGAGACGCTGACCGACGTGCAGCGCGCCGCGCGCTTCTACTACCTGCAGCACCAATGCTTCGGCGGCAAGGTGCAGGGGCAGACCTGGGGCACGGCGACGACGGCGCCGCCGGTGAACCTGCTCCGCATCGAGGAGCAGCTGAGCGCTGCGCACTTGCGCCTGGCCGGCACCTTCGTCGAGCGGCTGCACTGGAAGACCTGCATCGAGCGCTACGACCGGCCGCACACGTTCTTCTACCTGGATCCGCCGTACTGGCAGACCGAGGGCTACGGCGTGCCGTTCCCGTTCGAGGAGTACCAGGCGATCGCCGCAGCTTTCCGCAGCCTGAAGGGCAAGGCGATGATGAGCATCAACGATCACCCGGACATCCGGCGTTGCTTCGAGGGCATGCACATGGAGTCGCTGGACATCGCCTACACGGTGGGAGGCGGCGGCAAGGCCGTCGACCGGCGCGAGCTGGTGATCTGGTCCTGGGATCCGCTGGAGGATCCGGCAGGGCTGTTCTGATTGACCGAATGCCATCGCGATGTGACACCAATTCGATCGGCGTCTGTCCATTCGAAATTGCAAACAATCGCATCCTCCCAAGGCATCCCCCCAAAG
>NZ_JBFUFQ010000340.1:0-4433 GCF_056403355.1 Rhizobacter sp. P2_H3
GGCGGCGGCTGCCGCGGCCGCCGCGCTGACCGGCGCCGACGCGGCCCCGGCCGGGGCGATCACGACGACCGGCGGCGAGGCCGGTTGCACCGTGGTGACGCAGCCTTGCAGYAGCAGGCCGGACAGCACCAGCGACAGGCCCGCAGGCGCGCCGGATCTCGACAGGATCAGGGAGTCATCTTTCACGTCAACGGTGTCCTTGTGGGAAGCGACTGGAGGGGCCGGGGGCGGTCGTCGGATGGAGGCCGCGTGGAAACAAAGTGTAGAGCGTCGCGCCGGGCGTCCACCCCGTGGAACGCCGAGCTAGACTCCGTCGCGCTTTGCAGGTTCCGTGCCTCGACCGATCGGAAACCCGCAGGCCGGCGAACCCGGCGCCGGATGTGCATTCCTCACGCTTCATGACCACCCACCTCCTGTACCTGCACGGATTCCGTTCGTCGCCGCAGTCGACCAAGGCGCGCCAGGTCGAGGCCTGGGTGAAGCGCCACGCACCGCGCGTCAACTGGTGGTGCCCGCAGCTGCCGGCGTCGCCGCAGGAGGCGATCGAGGGCCTGCAGGCCGAGCTGGCGGGCTGGCCGCACGACCGCATGGCGATCATCGGCAGCTCGCTCGGCGGCTTCTACGCCACGGTGCTGGCCGAGCAGCTCGGCTGCCCGGCCGTGCTGCTGAACCCGGCCGTCGACCCGGCCCGCGACCTGGCCGGCCACATCGGCGAGACGACCGCCTGGCACAGCGAGGAGCGCTTCTTCTTCGTGCCGGCCTACGTCGAGCAGCTGCGCGCGATGGCGCCGGGCGCGCTGGCGAAACCGTCGCGCTACTTCGCGGTGATCGCCACCGGCGACGAGGTGCTCGACTGGCGCGAGATGAGCGAGCGCTACCGCGGCGCCCACCTGCGCATCGTCGAAGGCAGCGACCATGCGCTCAGCGGGTTCGACGAACACCTGCCCCACCTGATGCATTTCCTGCAGCTTGGCGCCTCGCCCTGACCGGGATCGGCCGAGCTTTCCGCGACAATCCCACCCATGTATGCACTGTTCGATGACGCCGGCAAGTTTCTCGCCGGCCGCGTGATGACCGAAGCCGACAGCTCGATGCAGATCGAGCTCGATTCGGGCAAGCGCGTGAAGGTGAAGGCAGCCAACGTGTTGCTGAAGTTCGAGAAGCCGCTGCCGGCCGAGCTGATCGCCGAGGGCCAGCGGCTCGCCCGCGAGATCGACCTCGACCTGGCCTGGGAATTCGCGCCCGACGCCGAGTTCGGCTTCGCCGACCTGGCGCGCGACTACTTCGACAGCAAGGCCGGCGTCGAGAAGCAGGCCGCCGCGTTGTTCCGGCTGTTCGAGGCGCCGCACTACTTCCGCCGCCTCGGCAAGGGCCAGTTCAAGAAGGCGCCGGAAGAGATCGTGAAGGCCGCGCTGCTCGGCATCGAGCGCAAGAAGCAGCTGGCCGCGCAGATCGAGGGCTGGGCCGCCGAGCTGGTGGCCGGCCAGTGCCCGGCGCCGGTGCGCGAGCAGCTCTACAAGATCCTGTTCCGCCCCGACAAGAACGCCGCCGAATACAAGGCCGTCGTCGAGGCCTCGCGCCGCGCACAGAAGGCGCCGCTCGACCTGCTGACCGCTGCCGGCGCGATCGACTCGCCGTACCAGTTCCACTGGCGGCGTTTCCTGTTCGAGAACTTCCCGAAGGGCACCGCCTTCCCGCCGCTGTCGGCCCCGGCCATCAAGGACGACCTGCCGGTCGCGGCCGTGCAGGCGTTCTCGATCGACGATTCGCAGACCACCGAGATCGACGACGCGCTGTCGGTGCAGGGCCTGGGCAGCGGCACCGTGGTGTTCGGCGTGCACATCGCGGCGCCCAGCCTCGCGATCGCACCCGACAGCCCGGTCGACAAGGTCGCGCGCGACCGGCTGTCGACCGTCTACATGCCGGGCTACAAGCTGACGATGCTGCCCGACGACGTGGTGCAGGCCTACACGCTGCAGGCCGGGCGCGACTGCCCCGCCGTGTCGCTGTACGTCAGCTTCGACGAGGCGACGCTGAAGGTGACCGGCAGCGAGACGAAGCTCGAGCGGGTGCCGATCGCCGCCAACCTGCGCCACGACCAGCTCGACGCGGTGATCACCGAGGCCACGCTGCTCGGCGAGGCGCCGGCGGCTTACGAATTCGCGCCGGAGCTGGCGTTTTGCTTCCGCCTGGCCCGCCACCTGAAGGCCGGCCGCGAGCAGGTGCGCGGCAAGCCGGAGCTGTTCAACCGCGCCGACTACAACTTCAAGCTCGACGGCAACGACGGCGCCGAGCCGCAGGGCCACGAGCGCGTCAGCATCGGCACCCGCCAGCGCGGCTCGCCGCTCGACCTGATCGTCGCCGAGGCGATGATCCTCGCCAACAGCACCTGGGGCGGTTGGCTCAACGAACTCGGCGTGCCGGGCATCTACCGCAGCCAGGCCAGCATGGCGCCGGGCGTCAAGGTGCGCATGGGCACCAAGGCCGCGCCGCACGCCGGCATGGGCGTCGCGCAGTACACCTGGGCCACGTCGCCGCTGCGCCGCTATGTCGACCTGCTGAACCAGTGGCAGATCGTCGCCTGCGCGCGCCACGGCCGCACCGCGGCGCTGGCCGCACCGTTCAAGCCGAAGGATGCCGCGCTGTTCTCGGTGATCTCCAGCTTCGATGCGGCCTACAGCGCCTACAACGGCTTCCAGTCGGGCATCGAGCGCTACTGGACGCTGAAGTACCTGGAGCAGAACGGCATCGCCGAACTCGACGCCGCGGTCATGAAGGAAGGCCTGGTGCGCGCCGACACGCTGCCGCTGGTGTTCCGCGCGGTCGGCGCCGACCGGCTGCCGCGCGGCGCGCGCGTGAAGGTGCGCATCACCGGCACCGACCTGCTGACGCTGGACGTGCATGCGAGCGTGCTGTCGCGCATCGACGATCCGGACACCTCGGCCGATGACGCGGTCATCGAGGATGCCGAAGTTGAAAACGACAGCGACAGCGAGGACGTGGCCGCCGGTCCGCTGACGCTCGCGATCGACGTGGCTGGCGATGCAGGCGACGAAGAAGCCCCCGCCCCCGATGCGGCAACCGCCGCCACCCCTGCCGCCTGAGAGACCGATGCTGAAGAAGTTCTCCACCCTGCAGATCGCGCTCGCGGTGTCGATCGGCGTGCATGCCCTGTTGCTGGTGGTGCGCTTCGTCGACCCGGAGGGCTTCAACCGCGTGTTCCAGGACACGCCGCTGGAGGTGATCCTCGTCAACGGCAGTTCGGCCGAGGCACCGGTCAAGCCGCAGGCGATCGCGCAGCGCAACCTGGCCGGCGGCGGCGAGGCCGAGCGCGGCCGCGCCACCTCGCCGCTGCCGTCGTCGGCGCTGATCGAGCTCGGCGACTCGGCCGACGAGGCCCACAAGCAGATCGAGCAGCTGCAGGAGACCCAGCAGCAGCTGCTCGCGCAGGTGCGCCGCGAGCTGGCCTACCTGCCGGCCCCCGACCCGAAGCGCGACCGCGGCGATCCGCAGGCGCGTGCGCAGGAGGAACGCCGCCGCCAGCTGATGCAGCTGCTGGCCGAGATCGAGAAGCGCATCAATGAAGAGAACTCGCGGCCGAAGAAGCGCTACATCAGCCCGGCCACCCGAGAGGAGCTGTACGCGATCTACTACGACTCGCTGCGCCGCAAGATCGAGGACCGCGGCACCCGCAACTTCCCCGAGTCGCAGGGCAAGAAGATCTACGGCGAGCTGATGATGGTGATCACGATCGATGCCGCCGGCCGCGTGATGGAGACCGAGATCGTGCGGCCGTCGAAGTCGCCGCTGCTCGACAAGCGCGCCCAGGCCATCGTGCGCGCGGCCGCGCCGTTCGGCCAGTTCAGCACCGAGATGCGCAAGCGCGCCGACCAGCTGGTGATCACCTCGCGCTTCCGCTTCACCCGCGAAGAAGGGCTCGAGACCACGCTGAGCGCCCCCGCGACGCGCTGAGCCTCACGAGACACGCCATGGATCGCTACGTCGTCGCCGGCAATCCGGTGCAGCACAGCCAGTCGCCGTTCATCCACGCGCGCTTCGCCGAACAGACCGGCCAGGCGCTGCACTACGACCGGCTGCTGTGCCCGCTGGACGGCTTCGCCGACACCGTGCGCCGCTTCGCCGACGAGGGCGGGCGCGGCTGCAACGTCACCGTGCCGTTCAAGTTCGAGGCCTTCGACCTGGCGGCACGGCGCACCGACCGCGCGGCGCTGGCCGGGGCGGCCAACATCCTGCGCTTCGACGCGCGTGACGGCTGGCTGGCCGACAACGCCGACGGCTGCGGCCTGGTGCGCGACATCGAACGCAATGCCGAACGCACGCTCGCCGGGCAACGCGTGCTGGTGGTCGGCGCGGGCGGCGGCGCGGCCGGCGCGCTGGGCCCGCTGCTGGCGGCACGGCCGGCGCAGCTGGTG
>NZ_JBFUFQ010000341.1:0-4419 GCF_056403355.1 Rhizobacter sp. P2_H3
GTGCCTGCGCGGCCGGCGACTCGCCCAGTGGCGTGGCGGCCGGCGGCGGGTCGCTCTTGTCCGGGCTCCAGCGCACGCGCGGCAGCCCGAGGCTGCGGATCGTCGCGATCTGGTCCGGCGTCGTCAGCTTGAAGCTGCTGAGCGGGAACGGGTGCGCCATCCACCCCACGTCGAGATGAACGAACATCCCGACGCGCAGTTCCTGGACATCGATGACCAATGGGGAGATGGCTTCTTTCATGCGAATGGCGGGGCGGCCGGAGACCAGGTTTTGCGCCGAGGAACGCGCTTGCGAGCTTTTCGGCCGCGGGTGCCTCGACTTGAAGTTCATTATCCCGAGGGACACCCTTCCTCACACCTGCTAACTCTGACAGGAATTGGGGGCGGCGGACTGTCGTCCGTGACTTTTACCGCTCTATTCGCGTCGACAACACGATCGCCGACGTGGTGCGCTCGACGCCTTCGAGCGCGCCGATGCGGTCGATCAGCGCATCGAGCTCGCCGATCGACTGCGCCGCGACGATCGCGATCAGGTCGAACGGGCCGCTGACCGAGTGCAGCACGCGCACCTCGGCGATCTTGCGCAGCGCCGCCTCGATCGCGGCGCTCTGGCGCGGCGCCACCGTGATCAGCACGTGGGCGCGGACCAGCGCGGCCTCGAGCTCATCGGGCACCACGATCGTGTAGCCGGCGACGACGCGCTGGCGCTCCAGCCGCTCCAGCCGGCTCTGCACCGTGGTGCGCGACAAGGCGAGGCGCCGCGCCAGCTCGGCGGTGGAGGCGCGCGCGTTCTCGCGCAGCAGCGCGAGCAGCGCGTGGTCGGTCTTGTCGAGGATGGTCTTGTGCATTTCGTCGGAGTATCTCGGCAATATGCCGGAATGTGCCCGTCGTTTCGTTGAATTTCAAGCTGCCTTTTGACCTCGCACTCCCGACAATCGCCGTCATTCCCTACAGCATGCGAGGCGGCAATGAAAGACATCCTGGTGATCGGCGGCGGCAAGATCGGCCCCGTGGTGGGGGCCCTGCTGGCCTCTGCGACCGGTGGCGAGCGCTACACCGTGACGGTGGCCGACCGCTCGGCGCCCCAGCTGGCCGAGATCGCGACCGAGATGGCCGGCACCCCGGGGCTGTCGACCCTGGTGCTGGACGTGAACGATGCCCAGCAGCTGCGCTCCGCGCTGCGCGGCCGCTTCGCGGTGCTGAGTGCGGCGCCCTACCACCTGACGGCCAAGGTCGCGCAGGCCGCACGCGACACCGGCGTGCACTACCTGGACCTCACGGAAGACGTGGCCAGCACCCGGCGCATCCGCGAACTGGCGGTGGGCGCCAGCACCGCCTTCATCCCGCAGTGCGGGCTGGCCCCCGGCTTCATCTCGATCGTCGCTGCCGACCTGGCGAGCGGCTTCGACACGCTCGACAGCGTGCGCATGCGCGTCGGCGCCTTGCCGGCCTACCCGAGCAACGCGCTGAACTACAACCTGACCTGGAGCACCGAAGGCGTCATCAACGAGTACTGCGAACCCTGCGAGGCGATCGTCGACGGCGTCGTGCGCGAGGTGCCGGCGCTCGAGGAGCGCGAGGAGTTCTCGCTCGACGGCGTGCTTTACGAGGCCTTCAACACCTCGGGCGGGCTCGGCACGCTGTGCGAGACGCTGGCCGGCAAGGTGCGCACGCTGAACTACCGCACGATCCGCTACCCGGGCCACGCCGCGATCATGAAGGCGCTGCTGCACGACCTGCGGCTGAAGGACCGGCGCGACGTGCTGAAGGACATCCTCGAACAGGCCGTGCCGACGACGATGCAGGACGTGGTGATCGTGTTCGTCACCGTCTCCGGCATGAAGGACGGGCGCCTCGTGCAGAACACCTATGCGCGCAAGACCTATGCGCACGTGCTGGCCGGCAAGCTGCGCAGCGCGATCCAGATCACCACGGCGAGCAGCCTGTGCGCGATCCTCGACATGCTGGCGAACGGCCAGCTGCCGCAGCAAGGCTTCGTGCGGCAGGAGGACGTGCGGCTGGCCGACTTCCTGGCCAACCGCTTCGGCCGCGTGTACGCGATGGACGAGCTCGCGAAAGCAGCCTGACTCGGCTTACACTGTTCCCATACAGAACCCCAGTTCGTCAAAAGAACTTTTTGACGAACTGGGTCTGCGTGAGGAACAGCATGATCAACAAGCTCTGCGATTCGGTGCAGGACGCGCTGGCCGGTGTGCCCGACGGCGCGACGGTGATGATCGGCGGCTTCGGCGGCGCCGGCCAGCCGGGCGAGCTGATCGATGCGCTGATCGCGCAAGGCGCGCGCGACCTGACCATCGTCAACAACAACGCCGGCAACGGCGAGACGGGCCTGGCGGCGCTGCTCGCAACCGGGCGGGTGCGCAAGATCATCTGCAGCTTTCCGCGCCAGGTCGATTCGCAGGTGTTCGACGGGCTGTACCGCAGCGGGCGCATCGAGCTGGAACTGGTGCCGCAAGGCAACCTGGCCGAGCGCATCCGCGCGGCCGGTGCCGGCATCGGCGGCTTCTTCACGCCGACCGGCTACGGCACCGAGCTGGCGCGCGGCAAGGAAACGCGCGAGATCGACGGCCGCATGTATGTGCTCGAGTCACCGATCCATGCCGACGTGGCGCTGATCAAGGCCGAGCGCGGCGACCGCTGGGGCAACCTGGTCTACCGCAAGACCGCGCGCAACTTCGGGCCGATCATGGCGATGGCGGCGAAGCTGAGCATCGCATCGGTGCACGAGGTGGTGGCGCTCGGCGAGCTCGACCCGGAGCACATCGTGACGCCGGGGATCTTCGTGCAACGCGTGGTCCAGGTGCCGCGCAGCGCCACCGGGCCGGCCGGTTTCGCGAGGAGCGCCGCATGAGTGTCCGTGGCCTGAACCGCGACCAGATGGCCGCCCGCGTCGCCCGCGACATCCCCGAGGGCGCGTACGTGAACCTCGGCATCGGCCTGCCGACACTGGTGGCCAACCACCTGCCGCGCGAGCGCGAGATCTTTTTGCACAGCGAGAACGGCCTGCTCGGCATGGGCCCGGCGCCGGCGGCGGGCGACGAGGATTTCGACCTGATCAATGCCGGCAAGCAGCCGGTGACGCTGCTGGCCGGCGGCGCGTTCTTCCACCATGCCGACAGCTTCGCGATGATGCGCGGCGGCCACCTCGACATCTGCGTGCTCGGCGCGTTCCAGGTGTCCGCGCGCGGCGACCTGGCGAACTGGCACACCGGTGCGCCCGACGCGATCCCCGCGGTCGGTGGCGCGATGGACCTGGCGATCGGCGCGAAGAAGACCTTCGTGATGATGGAGCACCTGACCAAGTCCGGCGAGAGCAAGATCGTCGCCGAGTGCAGCTACCCGCTGACCGGCGTGGCCTGCGTGAGCCGCATCTACACCGACCTGGCTGTCATCGACGTGACGGCGGCCGGGCTGAAGGTGGTGGAGACTTTCAACGGCCTGCCCTTCGATGAACTGCAGCGGTTGAGCGGCCTGCCGCTGATCGCCTGAAAGAATCCGCCATGAATGATGCCTTCATCTGCGATGCCATTCGCACGCCTTTCGGCCGCTACGGCGGTGCGCTGTCGTCGGTGCGCACCGACGACCTCGGCGCGATCCCGCTGAAGGCGCTGATCGCTCGCAACACGCGTGTCGACTGGGAGGCTGTCGACGATGTGCTGTTCGGCTGCGCGAACCAGGCCGGCGAGGACAACCGCAACGTGGCGCGCATGTCGGCGCTGCTGGCCGGCCTGCCGATCGGCGTGCCGGGCATGACGATCAACCGGCTGTGCGGCTCGGGGATGGACGCGGTGGGCAGCGCGGCGCGCGCGATCCGCAGCGGCGAGGCCGGCCTGATGATCGCCGGCGGCGTCGAGAGCATGAGCCGCGCGCCGTTCGTGATGCCGAAGGCCGAGAGCGCGTTCAGCCGCAGCACCGCGATCCACGACACGACGATCGGCTGGCGCTTCGTCAACAAGCTGATGAAGGAGATGCACGGCGTCGATTCGATGCCCGAGACGGCGGAGAACGTGGCCGCCGATTTCGGCATCGGGCGCGACGCGCAGGACCGGATGGCGCTGGCGTCGCAGCTGAAGGCGGTCGCGGCGCAGCAGGCCGGCTTCTTCGACGCCGAGATCACGCCGGTGACGATCGCGCAGAAGAAGGACGAGGCGCTCGTCGTGAAGCAGGACGAGCACCCGCGCGAGACCTCGCTCGACGCACTCGCGAAGCTGAAGGGCGTGGTGCGGCCCGACGGCACGGTGACGGCCGGCAATGCCTCGGGCGTCAACGACGGCGCCTGCGCGCTGCTGCTGGCGAGCGAGGCGGCCGCGGCGCGCCACGGCCTGACGCCGCGCGCCCGCGTGCTGGGCATGGCGACCGCGGGCGTGGCGCCGCGCATCATGGGCATGGGCCCGGCAC